>JAZLCM010000062.1:0-14991 GCA_045614245.1 Candidatus Enterousia sp. | reverse complement strand
TAACAAAAGACTAAAATCAAAAGGAAAAAAATCCCAACTTTGCGTATATCACTATGACAGGAACGCGGTTATCTGGTCTTGCATTTGGAATGTACCAAGAACGACCCACGCAATCACACCCGATATTAGCAATATACCAATTGTGTTCAGCACATCTGATAAAGATTCTATTTTTCGAACCGAATCTTCCAAATATTCGTTCGCAATATGATTAAGGTTTTCATCGAAATCGTTCATATCTGAATACACTGACAAATCACCAATCAATTCTTGGTTTGGAAAATCCATACCTGTATTCTGCAACGCATTCCCAAGGTTATCACCATTTGCGATATGGCGCAAAGTTTTATCCAAAATATTCCGCAAATACTTGTTCGCATTATCTGCAATAACACGCATCGCGTTCGGTATTGAAACGCCTGCTGAAACCATCGCCGCCAACGACATCATCCAACTGACCGAAATACGAATTTTATAAATACTCCATGGTGGGAAACGGTCAAAAACTGCGCGTAAACGACCGGACCAAACAGGCAAAGAAAGCCACATAAACACAACCGAAATCCCAAGTAAAAACGCAATAAATTTCCAATACTTTCCCGCCCATTCCGATAACCATATAAGTGAAGCCGCGCCACCGGTCCAGACAATCCCATCACCGGCGACCTCTGCCAATGGTGGCACAAGGTAAATACCAACCATAATAATAATACCAAACACCAACACCAAAAGCAGTAACGGATACGCAATCGCACCAAACACCGCGCGCCCAATTCGTTTATTTGCGACAACAATCCGCCCAACATTTTCCAATGCAACAATCAAACTTGACATATTTCCGGATGTAAGCAACAAAGTTTCTTCTGCGGGAATCCAACCACGCGTTGCTTCGGAAAAACTAAGTCCGCGTTCAAGGTTGCGTTCCCATTCGCGCATACATATTGCAAACGGCTCGTTCGGTCGCGAACCACCATGCGATTCTGTCATTTGAAGTCTGTTTAAGGCATTTACCAATGTAAAATCATTTTTAAGCAAAGAAACTAATTTTCGCCAAATAGATATACGCTTGTCGGTACTAAACCGACAAACCATTTTTGCATAAAAAACTTCTATTCCTGACATTTTTAATACACCCCTGGTCTATCCAACAAACCAACCCAACGTTCTAATTCATCAACACCGATTATACCCTGCAACATCAAAGAGCATGCCGCCTCTTTTAATGTTCGACCGTCCATTTCTTCCAACCAATATTTGACGGCGGCATCGGTATCACCTGCAAGTGCTAATTTAAGGAAATCACTGTTCGTTATGATTATTTCACCCGCCTTGATACGCCCCATCGTTCCGGTTCCATTACAATGTTCGCAACCATTTCCACGAATATATACTTGGTTCAAACCCAAATCACCGAACGCATCAACAACCCTGTCATATTCTGAACGTTCCGGATGATCAACCAAACGTTCTCTGCAATACGGGCAAAGCCGTTTAAACAAACGCATAGAAATCAATCCACGCATCATTGTTTCTTCTTTTAATTTAAACGCTTCGACACCCATATCAAGCAACCGCACCAACGCCGCCATCGCAGAATTAGCATGCAAAGTTGTCCAAACATTATGCCCGGATAACGCGCCTTTGACGGTAAGTTGTGCCGCCGCCAAAGTTCGAATTTCACCCACCATCAATGTATCCGGGTCACTGCGCAACGCCGCCGCCAACGCTTCGGTATATTCATTTTCTCGTTGTTCTTCGTTTGTAGTATTAATAACCGGAATTTGATGCGCGCCAAAAATTTTCTGTTCAACCGGATCTTCAACCGTAATAAGGTTTATTTCATAATGGTGTTCTTTTAACAATAAAACCATATTTCGAACAAGTGTTGTTGATTTACCAGAACTTGTTGGACCGGCAACCACAACTAAACCCGTTGGAAAAGAACGAAGTCTATGCAAAAGTTTTTGTTCATATTTTCCAAATTCTTGTTCGGTTGTAATGCTTTCAGACGGATTGTCATAAAGCAATCGCATCACAACATACCGCGACCCAAAAGCAACCGGATTGAATTGCATACGAATACTAAGTACACCTTCGGGCAAATACAAATCTTTTGTTCCACGCAACGGTGTTCGCCCATCTTTTTGCGCCGATTGATATTCATTTTGTGCATAGTTAGAATTTGAAATATCCGCCGATGCAAATGCGGCACGAACAAAAGATTCCCCCCATCCCGAATTAAATTCTAAAACCGGTTGCATACTTCCATCTATACGGAAATAAATTGTTGTTTGATCTGCGACTTCTATATGAATATCCGAAACTTTCTGTGCGGCGGCTTTGGCAACAATATCGATAAAATCTTTTTGCATTTGATTGTTGTAATCGACACGTGAACGCGACCCACCAAGTTTATTTTCATAATATTTATATATCGACGACAACAAACCCAAATCAGAATAAAACGGGGTCAACATACGCAGATTTTTTTTTCGCAACAAATCCAAGAACGCTAAAACCCGACCATCATATCGATGTGTACGCGATATAACCAAACCGCCACCCGAAAAATACGCCAACAAACCCTGGGTTTCTTTTGGTAATTCAAAATCCGCGCCATTGGCGGTCAATAATTTGTTATTTTCAGAAAAAAGATATTCAACAATATCATCAGTGTCCGAACGTTCCATACCCGCGGGCACAGTTGGTCTTTTATCAAAAACGATATCGTTTGAAAAATCTTTCATTTTTTAATTACCGTTCGCCACATTAAGTGTTTGTGTTTCGCCATCTTTTGAAAACACAACACCTTCGTCCAAAGATATAGATTTAACAACATAACCATCTAATTCTTTACCGACACTCAACTTTTTATTTTGACCATTTGTTAAATCTTGCACTGTCGCCTGTAATTGCGCACCGGCACCGAACACATTGATAAGTTTATATTTTTTACCAATTTCTTGAACAGGTTGCGGTTGCTGTACTGGTTCAGAATAAGATTGTTTTGCCGGCGCATATGTTGGTTCCGGTGTCGCCGCACGCGCGGTCAATGCTTCGCGTTCATTTTCCAAACGCTTGGCTTCATTTTGTAAACGCGCACGTTCTGTTTCAAACTCTTGTTGCTGTTGTTCTGCACGCCCAGACAAAGTATCAATTTCCATATGCAATTTTATCTTTTCGGCGGCCAACCTATCCAAATCAAGATTTAGTTGTGCACGTTCTTTTTCCAATTGCATCAATACTTTTTCCTGTTCCAAATCTGTAATTTGTTGAAATAGCGACCCATCAACATCATACGCTTCAACCGCATCCGCAGAAAACTGCTCATCAACATTTATATCCACAATCGTTTCTTCGGCATAACAAAGCGATGTTATTCCAAACACAAACGCACACAATAAAAATTTAATTTTGTTTTGCATAGATTATCACCTCATAGTTCCATGTTTTTTTGCCGGCGTTCCACGACACATTTGTCATATACACACCACCAAAATCTTCAAAAATCCTTATAAACTGTTCGGGTATCAGTTTTGTATCAACTGTAATTCCAACAAAATAAACATTTTCTGATTGAAAACCATTTGAAATAACATCAACATTTGGAACAACACTCGCTTCGATATTTATCGATTGAAACCGACTTGTCAATTCACGAACAATCGTATCAACATCACGCAAATCATATGACGGCGAAACTTCGCGGTCAGGCAATTTCGCACGCACCATAATTTCATCATCACTTATTTCCTGGACGAACACGCCCGGCATAATATCGCCAGCAATAACATAAAAATCATCTAATGTTCCAAACGAACGTTTAAATGTTGCGACCGCATACGCTTCACCACATTCAGCCACAGACTGATTCCAACCTGCAACCTGTTGCATCAAAAAACCAATTGCACGATAGCATAAATATGCGCGTTCAAACGGATCCGGCAAATAATCATACGGCAAAACAAGTGGCTGATATGTCGGCTCTTGCCTTATATCAAATTCCTTATCTAACTCTTTGTCTTTTTCTTCAATTTTTCTTTTATATTCTGCGGCTAATTCTGGATTTATTTTCGATATTTGTGGTTTCGGCGTAAAAACCCTATTTATAGGTTCACGAAACAAATAAAGAACAACCAAAGCGAAAATAAGAAATAAAACCAAAGACATTATTCCCGAAGCAAATCTGCTAATTGGACGTAATACCGTCTGAACCCGCCCTGAAATCAATTCTAACAAATTACGTTCGACCGCACGCGGAATTCCCCAAGATGCAGGCGCAAATGTTGCATTCCAATCTGGAATTTCATTTAATTCTGCATATTTTTCACGCGCTGCGTTTTCATCATCAAACAATAAATCTTGTAAAATAACGCCATTTCTAACCGCAACCAAAACAAATTTATCTTCTATTCTGAACGCCCCAAGCATTGAAGAATACCCAGGCAAGGCATTAATTATTTCAATAGCAATCGACGGCATTCCCACCCTATGTCCTTTGGACCGCGCGCCCAAACCGACCATTTCATTATAACGCAAGTAAAGGTTTAAATGTTTATCTATACCGTTTGCTAATTTTTGTGCATATGCACGCGTAGTAAACCCAGCCACCATCGGTTGCCACAACAATCCCGATGCATACTTTCTTCTTTTAATATGAACATATTGACCTGACAAATTCTCTCTCTGGATTCTCGATTTTTATTATAACACAAAACGAACATTTAATTCCAGTGTTAATTATAGTGCAAGTGGTTAGTGTTAGAGATAAGTGGTTAGTGATAAGTATTGATGTAAATTGAAAACGGCGCGACGCGCCGTTTCACTAACCACTTACACTAATCACTAATACTATTTAATGCACACCCCGGGTACAGCATTAAAAGAATTATTACACGATTCTATTTCGTATTCCGGCATAGGTTTATCCGTACGCGCTGTCCTTACCGAATTTATATTTGGACATTCATAAACATTTGCCGCCAAAACAAACGCGCGTTCCGGTCCAAACAAAACCCATTCATTTGGTCTTGTGCGCTGACTTACAATCCAGTAAGCATTTCCTGGTCGCGCCTGATCTGCAATACGATTTTCCAAATAACGACGCGCATCATCTTGGTCATAAACCGAAACCTCTGATTCTATTTTATAAAGGAAAATACATCCAATCGGTTCGCCATCTAACTGTTTTATATATTGACTACCGTTTTCATTTTTTATATATCCGCCACACCCAACAAGCATCGCCAAAGCAAAAATAAAACCAAGATATTTTTTCATTATTGTTCCCTTTTTTATTCTATTGTGCATCTATTATATCATAATTATCCGGATTACTAAACAATTTTTTAAGAACCATGTTATTCATAGCATGACTTCCTTTGTATGATTCTAAATTACCTATAATAAATCCCCCGGATGTAAACATATCACCAACCGCATCAACAATTTTATGTCTAACAAATTCATCCGGCCAGAAAATTTTATTCATAACCCCGTCACCATTATAATTCAAAACAATAACATTTTTTTCATTTGCGCCGCGTGCCATACCATGGGCCTTTAAATAATCCCATTCTGAAAATTTTCCAAAAGTCCGCGCCATAGCAATATTTTTAACAAAATTTTTAATTGATAAATCTGATTCATCGAACGCATACACAAAACTTTGTTTTCCAATAATCGGTTCACGATAAACCAAGGTCGCTTTGATATCAAGTGCACCATTATTTGATGGCGAAAGTTTCACAAATCCGTCCGCACGTCGCCCAGAGAAAAGATTTAAAAAAAATATTTTTACACGTAATAAAAACGGCAATTCACGCAAAACTTCACTTGCATGAACAACAACCGTCTTTTTTACAATAATTTTTTTATATTTTCCTTTTGTGACACCAACATCCATTATTTTTTTATAAAAAACGCTTGCACTTCCATCTAAAATTGGGACTTCGGCACCATCAATATCAACCAGTGCACTATCCACGCCCGCAATAAAAAGTGCCGCCATCAAATGTTCAATCGTTTTAACATGTGCACCATGCAAATCACCAATTGTTGTATTGCGCATTTTTGTATCACAAACATTGTCGTATGTTGCGGCAATTGGGTTGTTATCATCTAAATCTATACGACGAAAAAATATACCAAATTTATCATGCGGCCGAACAACCAAATTCACCGGCGTCCCAGAATGAATTCCAACCCCAGAAAATTCAACATTTTCTTTTACTGTTCGCAATTTAGTTTCTCCTTTAACCAATCAAAGAATCTATTTTCTATTTTTGTTTCTAATCGTGCAAATTTTATTTTTTCGCGAACATCCATGGGTAACCTTACCCAATCTTTTTCTGTGGTAACAAGTTTCGACCTTTTACGTTTTGCGGCATTTATTAAATCAGCAATATCTTTTTCATTATATTGATAATGGTCACCAAAACTGCGGCGACCAACAACGCCAGACAATGAATTAAAGAATTTTTTTGGATACCCTATTCCCGCGAACGCGAATAAACGTTCCCCACGCGAATATGGCGACACAGTTTTGTTTTCCGCATAAAATATTGGCACACCCGCGGGCAACACAAATTTTTTTCGTGGATTTTTATTTTTTATAACGATAATTGCATCTGCATTTTGAACATGTTTTTTTGGTTCGCGCAAAGGTCCCGCCGGCAACAAAAAACCATTACCAAAACCCAAACTTTCATCAAAAACAAATATAGAAATATCCTTTTTTATCAAAGGATTTTGTAAACCATCATCCATAACAATTGGTGAATTATCACCCTTTTGACGATTAAGCAACATTATATTACTTTTACGGTGCCCAACATGCACCGCAATTCCATCGGACATAAGCATTGCGGCTTCGTCCCCGATGTTTCCGGTATACGCCGTCCGCTTGTACCCACGCATAACAACCGGCGCATCCAAGAAATTTGCAATTATACGAACAATTGGTGTTTTTCCAACACCACCCGCAAAAATTCCACCGACACAAATAATTTTTCGTCGTGATTTATATGCAAAAAGTTTCCGCCACCCATAAACAATGCGCCCCAGCCCATAGTAAATAAAGGCAAACGGCAATAATAAAAAACTAAGTGGCGTTTTATGTAAAAACCACCAAGGTGTTCTCATTTTATCTGTACCTTTTTGTAAGTTTCGGTTCTTTTCCTTGTCTTTTTGCGCTTTTGAAATCGGCGGCATTTAAATCTTGTTCAACCACCGGCAAGTTAAATTCCGCATCCAGTTCGCGCAGTTGCCCAACCATTATATTTTCAAGTTCTTTGCGTTTTGATTCGAACCTAGAATCCGATATTTTTGAATCAATATACATAGGTTCACCAACAATGCACTTTACGCGGGTAAAGGGATAAACCAACAAATACCTGTCCCAACGACGCTGTATCCAAACATGCCGCGCTGAAAAGCACACCGGAATTATCGGCGCACCGGTCATTTTTGCAAAATAAAGCGCACCTTCTTGGACACGCAACGACGGTCCCCCTGGACCATCCGGCGAAATACAAAGTGAATGGTCGCCACGTCGCAAAACCCGCACCCCATCACGCAATACAGATAAACCACCATTATGCGAACTGCCATAAATGGCACGCAGACCGAATAAATGTTGCAATTTCGCCATCATACGCCCGTCTTTATGACGACTTGCCACCGCATAAGACTTCATACCACCCAAACATACAATCGGCGACAGCATAAAACTGCGCCCATGCCAGAACACAAAAATCGCGGGCTTATGGCGGAATTTCTTAAAAGTTTCGTAATTTACGATTTTTTTACGACATGTAAAATACACAAACCACATAAGTACCGCCATAATTCCGGCGATAATCCATTGGAACACCGACAATCTTAGTATCGGTTCCCAAAATTTTTTCCAAATCTTTCTAAACATAACAGAGTAATTTTATCAACAAAAAAATCATATTTCAAGCATACATTGATTTGGTAAAATGTCTTGAACACAAATAAAAAACCCGGAACCAAGTCCGGGAATAATTAACCCCAGTTTTTAAAAGCCCCTTAAACTTTCGTTAAACTTCATCATCTGTGCAACCTTGTTATTTTTCAAGACGCCTTCTTTTTCACGCTTATCCATATCTTCAAGTTGCTGTTTTATTTCCCTATAACTTGCTGGAACATATTTTCTAAAAAGTTTTCCAATCTGTACCTGCCCTGGATTTTCTTCATCATAATTTTTAAAAATATACGCCGCATGCGCCATAATATCTGTATCCGGCGTTTTTTTATCATCTGATGGGAAAATACCATACGGATAAAGTCCAATCTTAGAATCACGGGAACTTTTCGTAGGCATACCGTCAACACCAGCCCTTGTAAACACTGTCATACTATCATTACAATCTTCCACCACTCTAAAAACAAGCGGGGTCTCAGGGTCGTTTTTCATAACACAAATCACCGCTTGTGATTGGTACTGCTTTCCGCTACCACTTGTGTTACAACCAATAAAAACGTTTCCACCATTGTGCGAATACGATAAAATATAAACCCGACCCAATTGACGCTCTATAATACGTCTTGCTTCATCCATAATTTCTTTTGAAACACTCTCTTGTTTATCCATTTTAAACTCCTTTTAATAAAATAATTATACCATATTTTTACCTATATTCAAACTAAAAAATAAACTTGACAACACATTATTTTGTATTATATTATCAATAGCAAAAGGTATAAAAATGGATATATCCGAGGTGTTAAAACATTTTAACCTGCAAAATTCCACAACTCACAAAGTGGAACTGCCAAATTTTATACAAAATTCATATCCTAACATACCAAATTTAACACCAAGCGATATAAAATTAATAAAAATTTTGGACTCATTAGATATACAACAAGATATGAAAGATTTAATCCTTAGGATATTAACACTTGAAAATTACAAGAAAAATATTTTACGTGCCTTGGATATTCCGCTTGATGTTGATCCAATAGGGGTTTTACAAGCGATAATAGATATGAAAAGAGAACAAATAGAATTTAACGGTGTTAATTCTGTAAAACTGCTTTTCAAAGAAGGAACCAGCACAGAAGTTATGAATATCATTACTGATGCTATTTATTCATATTCTGGGGTTAATCGTCGTAATGTATTAAAACTTATGGTTGTAAATTCGGACGGTGAGCCACTTGAAAGAGATGCAGAATGTGTTTTGGAAGAATTATCAAATGGTTGCGGTATTATTTTTGCAAAATATCCCGACAGTTACATAATCATCAAAGGTAACCTGGATGCAAAAACACTACGCAAATATAAATTTGATTTTTCTTACATGTCCCACATTGTTGTTGACGCCGACTTTGCTTGTGATAAAGACACTAAATGTTTTCCTTATCAAGTTAATGGAACATTCGATTGCCATGGACTTGGTAAAGACTATATAAAACCCAACACAATATTGCCAATAACAACAAAGATTAATTGCGCATTCAGCATCACAGATTTCGATGTCTTGATGGATATATTGCCACAAGATTTAAATACATTAATTGTTGAACCAAAATTGATTAGTAAAAAATTTCTATCTGACCCGGAACACCTTGCAAAAACTTTTGATTTTATCGAAAAATATCAAAACCTGGATGTTATTGATACCAAAGGCAAACATTTGTTGGATATAATCACGAATTTAACAAAAAATTCCGAAGAAAAAGAACTAAACCCAAAAACATCGCAACAAAAATCAACAACTGTTGAACAAATCTTTGAACCCAAAATCGTTGGAAAACATATGGACGTCAAAGATATTTTGAAACATTGTCGTGAAAAATGCGGAAATATTTATAATCAATTTTCGGACGACGCACTTGAACGTTTAATTCGCGGTGTTTTATCAAACCAGCGTAAAAATGGTATACAAAAAACAATGTTGCGTCGTGACGATGGTGCTGTTGTAAGTTGTATTGATGCATCACAAATTGACCCCGTATGCCAAGATATTTTAAAACTTGCAACTGAACGCGAAAAAACAGAAAAGAACGAAGAACAAAATGTTTCGAAAACCCAAGAAATATCTGTAAAACCGACTGTACAACCAAGAAAAATTATAAAAGCAAAAAAACCGATACAAATAAAAAAATATATTTCACGCGACTTGTTAAAAAACATAACAAAATCTTCACAACAAAATGTGACAAGTGTATTAAACGCCGTAAAAGAAATAAATCTTGACCCGCTTGATATGAAATTCCAAGGTCCGGTCCATATAATCAAAGACAATAAAATAACATTATCTGCAACAATAAAAAAAGAAAACGGATGTTGCCTTGTTCAAAGCATAGACAGTTCAAATCATACAGATTCAAAACGTATCGTGTGGGGCGTTGCCGATGGTCCTAAGGGTTTGATTATTGTATGTATTGGTTTTTGTGAACATCATAATACAAAACGCGCAAGCAATATATACACAGACCTAAGAAACCAGGCATCAAAAAAACGCACATATACCAAAGAAGACCTAGATAAATATCTCGATATTGATGAAATAATAAACTGCAATTATTCAAACACAAGCAACCAAGACTATGGAACCGAATTGCCAGCATTGAACAACAACACTTTGACACAGAAAATGTCACAAATATTGCAAATCAAACGATAAAAAACGACTAAAAATTACGAAACTGTTCGTTAAACCGCGTCATCTGTGCGACTTTTATATCAACATTCATCTTTTTTATATTATCAAGTTGTGCTTTGATTTCTTCATACGATGCCGGAACGTATGACCTGAATAACTCTGCAAGAGACTTTTGATCTGGATGCTCCATATCATAGTTTTCTAAAATTTTTTCCAAATCTTTCTAAACATAACAGGGTAATTTTATCAACAAAAAAATCATATTTCAAGCATACATTACCCGCCCCGCCCAACAAAAAAACTGTTTTTTATTTGACAAATTAAAAAGAAGATATATAATAATTCCCGTTTACCGCGGGGTAGAGCAGTCCGGTAGCTCGTCAGGCTCATAACCTGAAGGTCGGTGGTTCAAATCCATCCCCCGCAACCAAAGTTTCAAAACTTGCCCACTGGGGCAAGTTTTCTTTTGTTTTCCAATACCTACAAAAAGTTCGAAAGTTGAAATTAAAAAAGTGTAAGTTTTTGGTCTGTTTTTGAACCCCGTATTAGATTTCCAGTATTTGCAGCGATTTTTAGGGTGTCTTGCGATTTTGGCAAATTATACTAATACGTTTGGTTAAATTTCGGTTGATTTTCAAGCTTTTATAAATGGTGGCTTAATCCGTGGTAAAAGTGATTTATCAATACCGTCTTCAAGAAAATCCGGTCCCCAGAATGGGATATTTATCATATCACCAGGTTTCATTTTTGAACATCTTTCCAATACTTTTTTTGCGAGGTGTTCAAATTTTGGATATTGAGGATTTTGTTTTAGTGTTTGTACAGCGTTTTGAAATTCTATTTCCAATATTTGAGAATTTTTGCGTAACGCTTTATCTAATTCTACACTATATTCGGCAATTGTTGTTATTATTGGACCATTATTTGCAATTGCTTCCAGGGAACTAAGTGATATGAATCTATCACAGTATTTTTTGTAAAAATCTATTGGCTCGTTGTTTATAATTGCCTTCAGAGTATGAAGTTTTATTTTGGGTAAACTTTCATCTTCTTCGACAAGTTGTTGGTCTAGCCATTCACCGTATGGTTCTGTTACAAAATTATCATATAATGCGCTTATTTCATATTCGTTTAATATCGTTATATATTGGGTACGCATGGCGAAGTACAAATCTTCCATTGCACGTTCTATGCTACCAAAATGTGATTTTTCATCAACATTTGTTGGTATTCCAGAATCTTTTACCGCCTCACAAGCGGCTTGACTTACTTTATAAACCGTGGACACATATTGAAAACCTTTAGATTCCATTGCTAAACGAACAACATAATTGCGCAAGTACGATGACAAAAGGTCTTCGCCATATTTGTCCATTTGTTGTTTATACTTTGTGCTTAGTATGTTATAACGTTCGTTATCATCGGGAATATCAATATTGAAAAAGTAAGCCGTATAACCCTGATCTAATGTATACTCTGTAAATTGTTTGTATTTTTGTTGAATATCTGATGGCATCAAAGATAATAAAAATTCTTTTTCTTGTTTTGTATAATTGCCACGTTTATATGTTGCCACATGTTCGCCAATTTCATAGAATTCTTTGTCTGATGGTTGAACAATATATGCACTTGGTGGCATTGATAAACCATGGTCAGAATCTGGAACAAAATATGTGTCAAATAAAGATACGCATTTAGGATTTGTATTTTGCTTAACAATATCTGTATATGGTGCAAATATTACATATGGGCAATCTTCCCATGCCCCGGCATTATGAGATTCTACAACATGGTTTAGAGATACATGAACAGTAGTGCGCGGAATTTCGTAATTTGTTACCATGGCCGTTGTCGGTATAAACATTGTGCCATCTGAATTTCGTGGTGGCATATAACGCGTTGCATGAACACAAACCCAATTACGTGTGTCAGACATAGTTTGACAGTCTTTTAGAATTTGAGCTTCAATTTGTGAATTAGCTTCTTTTAATTTGGCTGTGGCTGCTTGAAAATTTTTTAGATTCGACATTCCTTATCCTTGACATCCAAGTGAATGCTAACAGAAAGACAAAGAAAATCAATCAGAAAAAACGTTGTTCACCTTATCAATCTCTTGTCCGATTTCCAACAACTCGGCTCGAGAACCGCACACACTGCATAATACCCCATCTATCACTATCCACTAATACTAATCACTTACACTTTCTACTAATTATTAAACAAGAAATGGCAAATATCACCGTCTTGCATGACATAATCACGCCCAACAAGGCGCATTTTACCCGCCTCTTTGACCGCGACTTCGCCACCAAGTTCAATATAATCCGCCGGTGAAATTATTTCCGCGCGTATAAAACCACGTTCAAAATCAGTATGTATTTTTCCGGCGGCCTGTGGTGCAGTCATACCACGCGTTATCGTCCACGCATGCGCTTCCTTGGGCCCGACGGTATAAAAAGTTTGCAAGCCCAATGTTTCATATCCGGTTTTTATCACCTGCTCTAACCCCGACTGTTTTAACCCAAGGTCATCAAGAAACATTTTTCTTTCATCCGGATCAACGATTTGCGCAATTTCCATTTCTATTTTCCCAGATATAATCAAAACTGGACTTTTTGTGCCAAATTTTTGTTTAACCATATCAGAAAATTTATTTCCGGTTGCGGCGGCAGATTCTTCGACATTACAAACATAAATCACCGGTTTTGATGTCAGTAAATTAAACGGCTTGCTATCCACAGATAAATCGCGCGCCGGCACAGATTTTTCAAGGTTATTTTTAATCTCGTTCGCGTCCGCCAATAACTTTATTGCGACCTTGTCCAGCCCATGCGCTTTCTTTTCAAGATTTTTGATTTGTTTACCCAAACTTTCCAAATCCGCCAACATAAGTTCTGTTTCAATCGTATCAATATCGGCAATCGGGTCAATCCGCCCATCAACATGCACAATATCGTCATTTTCAAAACAACGAACAACATGAATTATTGCGTCTGTTTCAAGTATATTGCCCAAAAATTTATTTCCTAGTCCCTCGCCCGTTGAAGCACCACGAACAAGCCCGGCAATATCAACAATTTCAAGTTGCGTCGGTATAATCTTTGCCGAATTATCAACCGTCGCCAATTTATGTAGTGTTTTGTCCGGCACAACAACACGGCCTGTATTTGGCTCTATGGTGCAAAAAGGATAATTTTGCGCATCCGCCGCGGCACTTTGTGTAAGCGCGTTAAATAAAGTAGATTTTCCCACATTTGGTAGTCCTACAATTCCACAATTGAAACCCATAACAAAATCCTTTATAATATGTGTAAATATGTCATACATGTGGAACAAATTCAATATAAAAACCTTTCCGTCCGAAACAATCGTTTATGTTGACGGTGTTTTTCAGTCGGATATTTCGACACTGTCCGAAACAGAATTTTTTTCAAAAAGATATGACTTACCTATACATATTATATATGTCGGCAAAATAACACGCGAAAATACATTAAATATAAATATAACCGCCGAAAATCAACCCATATTTTTGACTGTTGATATAGAAAATAATTTTCCGGGTTTTTTGAATATTTTTATCAAAAATTCCGGGAAAAATTCTGAATTGCGCGGTCATATAATAATGAAAAATTACTCTGATTTCGCGGCGAAAATTATCGCCGAACATAATGCGGAAAACACCGGAATTTTACTTCAATCAAAAATCATCGGTTATAAAAACAGTTATTCAACTATTTCGGCAACTGCGATTATAAATAAAAATTGCCCGGGTACTAAATCAGATATTCGTGTTGCCGGACATACAACCGACAAAAGTGCAAAAATAAGATTCAAACCGACCCAGCGTATAAAATCTGTTCCCAACTTTGCAGAACATAGTGCATATATGATGCATGTAACAGAGTCCCAAGAAAACTACCTGCGTACCGCCGGACTTTCGGGCGCAGAGGTAAAAGACGCGATTACCGAGGCTTTTATAAAAGATTTTAGCCTATTTTAGCATAAATAAAATCGGCATTTCCGCATACACAGAAACGCCGAAAAACAGCATAAAACAATGGGTTATTTATGCTTAAAACCCTGTTTAGCCTTAAACTTTGGGTTATCAGGGTCCATTAATATAACCTGTTTACCACGGCGAACTTGTTTAATGTTACCGCGTTTTTTCCATGCTTTCAAAGAACTCAAAAACTTCATATCTAATCCTTTTTGCTTTGGCATTATAAACAGTTTTTCACAAAAATCAAATAATATATTTGTTTTGTTTTTATTATAGAGGCTGTTGAAAATGTTGAAAAACGATTTTTAACAAAGTTTTCAACATTTTTTTCCAATTTTTCCGGTATTTTTA
>JAZLCM010000061.1:0-5272 GCA_045614245.1 Candidatus Enterousia sp. | reverse complement strand
CGTATGTGCGGATTGTGCGTGGTGGCGTACGTGAATCTGCGGCGGTTGCAACGGGTGCTGTGACGAATACAAATTCGCGTGTGCGCTATGTCGATTGGGGAAAAATGGCGAAAAGGTCATATATATATTCGACCACCGACGGATTTATCGGCTTTGCGGACCAGTATTGGCAAACAATCGCGAATATGAAATCGCCTGATCAAACTATGCGTGTAAAATCTGTGGCGGAAAAATATGTTGCGGATGCGTCGGCGGCACCAATCGTGGTAAAACCGAACGATACCGGTATTTTCACAACGACGATTTTCGCCGGACCGCGTGAACAAAGGGTTCTTGATACGGCGGAAACGACGATACCCGGAATTGATAAAACGGTGGATTATGGTTGGTTTTGGTTCTTTGCGCGGCCTTTGCTTTGGGCGTTAAATGTTTTGAATTCTTTTGTGATGAATTATGGTGTTGCGATAATTTTGTTGACCATATTATTGCGCTTGCTTATGTGGCCCCTTACGCGGAAATCGTATGTTTCATCGATAAAGATGCAACAAATGCAACCCGAATTAAAACGTATTCAAAAACTTTATGCGAACGATAAACCGCGTCTGCAAATGGAAATGATGAATTTATACAGGACGCATAAAACTTCGCCGATGTCGGGGTGTTTGCCGATGTTGATTCAAATCCCGATTTTCTTTGCGCTTTACAAGGCGTTATTGGTTTCGGTGAATATGCGTAATGCGCATTTCCTTTGGATTTCTGACTTGGCGGCGATGGATCCGTATTTCATATTACCGGTCCTTATGGGATTGACAATGTGGTTGCAACAGTATTTACAATCTGGGCATATCAAGAAAAGCGCGGACGCAAATGATGTGACGGCGCAGACGGGGCGCATAATGAAATGGTTGCCGGTGATATTTACGGTAATGTTTGCATGGATGCCCGCGGGATTGGTTTTATACTGGACGGTTTCGAACATATTCGGCATAGTTCAAACATACATAATCAAACGCCGGTTAAACGGTAAATAAAAAAACGCCCACCATTTGGTGGGCTTTTTCATTCCGATATAGTGCGGTAAAGCGTATCGGGCGTTTGTATCAAAGGTGCATGCATTTTAATTGCGGACTTTGCCATATTCACGCAAGTCCAATTCTTTCGCGGGAAATTCCGTGATAATTCACAAGGCACATAAACAAAACACCAGCCGTGTTGTTGCAAAATTTTCATATCGCGCACACGCAGACGAATTTTTTCAATATGCCGATATGAAACAAATTGATAAAGTATAAAATCCATACCATCACGTACGATAACCGCACAGTGTTTAAATTTTTTACAAAATATATTCGGTAAAATTTTCGAAGACTTTTTTGAAAACCCGATAATAACCATAACTAAATCCTTTTTCCTATTCAATCCAACCCTTGACACGTGCGGCGTCTTCGATTACGCGCATCGCAGAATCCCAAACCGCGGCGGCGTGATTTTCGCGCCATATATATTGATGCGGGGCGCGCCGACGGTCGCCGAATTCTTTGATAACCGCCAATTGTTCGTCGGTCAGTTTTCCCGACAAATAAAGTTTTGTTATCATCGTTTCAACATCAACCAATTCGCATACGCGCCGTGTAGTCGCATGACCGCGATATTGACCAATATCATTACGCACAGATTTGGAATACAGAAACCAAAACCAAATCTGTTCGGCACTTTGAAATTTTTCCGGGACGGTGTTTATATTTGTTTGATTCATTATAATTTCTCCTTTTTTTCTATTCTTTTTATATATATAAAGACTCGATTGATTAAAGTGAATAATTACAACCACAAATTGAAACAAAGTTTGAAATAGCGATTCGTTTCGTGTTTAGGAAAAAATGTCTGCGAATCGATAATACTTTGTTTTTTGATAAAAGGCGATGCATGTGCATCGCCTCTCTCACCTTATGGCTTTGATAAATTTTTTTACTATGTCATGTTAAATCCTTTTGTTAAAAAAACCGCCATGCGGCGGTTTAGTTATATTTCATCACCATGTGCATCAAAACACAATCGGCGGGAAGCAGTCACCACCCGAATTGGGACAGCAATTAAACCCTTGGTCGCCCATATCGGTATATGTTTCGCCCGGACAGCATCCATTTGCATCAGGATTCGCACCACCATCGCACGTGATAACCGAAGTATTTTGTTGCGCAGGTGCGGCGGTCGTTTCCTTTTTGAACGGATTTTTAATAGTGCCATCAGCATTGTATTCAAGACCAAGAACCTGGGTGTTATATTCTGTTGACCCCTGTGGAGTATTCTGTTGCATCTGTTGCTGTTGATTTTGGAACACCGCTTCTTGCTTTGCATTATTTATTGCATCATATGTACCAAACGAACGGCAATAGAAATCAAGCGTTACAAAACTATAATTCTTACATGCTTCTATATCATTCCAATTAGTTTTTGCGCTGGACGCTTTTGTTCCGTCGGTTGGCTCGCAACATTCTTTTTGTAGTGAAGCCTGCATCATTGAACGCACCTGACCGATAAGTTCTTCCATAGGCTGTGTTTGCTCACTTGGTTTAACTTTATCTGCGTCACTTCGCCAATCTGCGCGTTTCTCGCCAGTCTTATACTTTTTTATTGCGCATTTCTTACCGCCGGCGGTTTCCGGATCACCACAGGTTACAAATAAATCAACCGGTGAAAATACGGTAATACGCGTGCCGGCGGCAATTGAAAACGGCGGTGTTGTATTATCTATTACATCAACCAATAACTTTGTCGCAACATTGTTCCACGCCGTGATAATTTCATTTTTGGCAAGTTCCGATGAACGCACAGTCCCGCTTTGTACAACAGTATTATTATCCAAATCAATTTGATTTACAAATGCGTCGGATATTGGCGCAATTAAATTCACCGCCGCCGGCACAATTGCGGTCAACATTGGCATAATAAACTGTTGCAGGTAATCCGTGCTGCCATGACCCGGAACACCCTTGCGCCCTTGGCTATCCGCAGAAAACGGACGTTTGTCTTCTTTATCGTCAAAGTTGAATTCGACACCATCGGGACGAATAAATTGATACCATTTTATTTCCATACGACCAACCGCCTTGTACGGACCGGGTAATTCACCCGTTACATACCCAAGCATAAGTGTTCCTGTTGGAATAATAACCGTACGACCATTATCGGAATAAACATTTCTATCGACCGTTGCACGCACAGGTAAACCACCTTGCAACAATTTTGCATCGGCTTGAATATCGGAAACAATTGTCGCCGGAATCGGTTTATATTGACGCAACACAAATGTCCTGTCATACGGCATGGTCGAAAACACACCGTCACCTTCCCCAGAACCAAGATACATTTTTTCTTCTACTGTATTCGGTGTCAAATCTACTTTTGCCATGCCACCGCCTGTTGTGGATTGCTGTCTTGCCACAACCAATACGCTAAGGTCCGCGGTACTCAATTGCCGCGCCCGATTTCCACGTTTACGTGTTTCGCGTTCGCCAAGGTTTGGTAACTGTGTTTGTGCAATAATTCGAATATGTTCCGCATCAGACCCAATGCGTCGCGCCGGATTCGAAATATCCATAACATAGCCGGTGTCCGGATTATACACGCCGGTCGGCGATTCACAATTCACATCAGAAAAAGGATGATAGTAATATGCACCACCGGACGGTTTTATCCATCCACTATGCACACCGGATATATTATATCCCGGGAAAGAAAATTCCGAACAACCCGATCCCAATGCGGGCTTTGTCGGCGCTGATACAGGCGCAACCGGTTCGGGCCAATCATAGGCGGGTCCATCGTCAAAATCAAATTCCGGTGAAATTTGTTCAACATCTTCTTGAAAGTCGTATGTTGGTTCCATATCAAATATCGGGTCGGGTTCATATACCGGTTCCGGCAACGGTTCAGGCTTTGATATTTCACGCGCACCGATTATCACAGTGATCGCATGTTGGTCATCAATTTCAACGCCGGTATCAAAGGCACTCCATTTAATCGCAACATCTACGGTCGTCATTGAAATTGGATTTTCGGGCTGATATTTTAACCGTATACTGCATGGCATATCTGCATCGATAATTGTGTTTTCATTAGTGCATGTTTCAACCGCCGAAATTCCCGCGGCATCCGTCGTATCGCCATCAACAACAACATTTACGCCGGTAACCTGGACACGAGTATTCGCAGAAATCGTAAATTCTGCTTCGCGCAGTTCGCCGACATTTGTATCGACCCAATCAAGTGGCTCGTTCGGGGACACAATTAGTTCCGGCGTCACCGGCAAAGGCGAATCAACAATTTCAACCTTTTTCTTTTCTTTGCCACGCGTCAGTATGATGAACAGCACAATCACGACAATGATTGCAACAATCATCAAAATCCAATGCAAACCACGCGGTGAAGATTCATTTGATTCGAAACTCATTACCGATACCCCTTATTGAATACGCACAACTTGGCAACTTGAACCACTGAATTTCAATAATTGGTCGCACAGTTTTTGCGCTGTATCAATATCCGGCATTGGACCAATACGCAACCGATACAACCGCGCCGCCGAAGAAGTTGCACCAAGTTCGCCAACGCCTTCTTCGTCAACGGCATAGAACACGCTGTCTTTGTATTTGTTCAGCAAACCTTTGCCGTCATTTCCACTGAACTTTGCAACCAAACTTGCCCAATAATCGTCCAAAGCCTTTACATTGCTGTCGGAACGAAGCTCAACCGCGACACCACTTTGATTACTTGTAATAAGTGGTATGTTCGAATTTGGCAAATAAGACCCCGCCGTTACGCGTTCTGTGGGCAACATGCTTATGCCCTTGGTTCCACTGCCCATCACCGGCGCGTTGTATGTCCCATACATACCCGTCGGCACAGTACCATACATCGGCATAGATTGCATAGTTGGCATTACCGCCGAATTTGGCACATTGCCGATATAGGTCGGACTTGCGGTAAGATTACCATAGCCCGCGTTTATTGCGGTCATATCTGCGGAATAAACCATATTGTTCAAAGAATTGCCCGACATCATGCTTTGCGCAACATTTGCCTCGGCCAGCGCCATAACACTTGCGGTGTCGGCAATCAAGAACGGCTTTGCGCGCTTTTTGATGCAAACAATGCGTTGACCACTGCGCAGAACCATGTCACCCACGGCCTCTACAATAAGCAACCGCCCGTCTTGACCGTCTGTGCGGAACCCAACCGGCGATTCGCCACCTTCGACCAAAAGCGATAC
>JAZLCM010000060.1:0-3018 GCA_045614245.1 Candidatus Enterousia sp. | reverse complement strand
TCTTCATCTTCGTCATATTGAACCGGTCTTTCATCATAAAAAACCTCGTGTCCCAGTTCGCCTGCGCCCGAAACATCTTTGATGGCCGTTTGATAAATGACCATTTCAGAATTTTGACCTTTGGCATATTGACGCGGTTGGCGCGCATACACAGTCCCGGTTCCGCCCGACCTGTTAAGTCCACTGCGTATCTCACTTGTTAAACTTTTGGCGTCGGCATCCGCACCCATCGCACAAACAGCCGCCACCAATAAAAAATAAGATATTTTTCTCATTTGATAATTCCGCCTATTTATAAACTTCTGTGGTCATTGTATCATAAAATCCGACTTGATTCCAGTGCGATTTATGACTAACATTACAATCATGAAAAAAAATAATGTAAAAAAGATTGCGATTGTTGCCGGCGCGTTGGATTTGCCGATTTTGACGCGCGATGCTTTACGGCGACGTGGGTGGGATGTTTTTGTAATCGGGCTTAAGAATTTTTATGATAAAAGATTGAATCCTGATTTGGTTATTCGGCTTGGTGGCGCGGGACGCGCGATATATACGGCGCGGCGCTTGGGTATAAAAAAGGTTATTTTTGTCGGTGCGATTGGACATCCAAATCTTTCTGACCTGCGTCCGGATTTGTGGACATTGTTCGCACTTTTAAAAATGATTAAACATCAACGGGGGTATGATTCTATGGCGGTTGCATTAAATAAAATTATGACGGATGCGGGCTTTGATGTTGTTGCAGCGCAAGATTTGGCACCGGAACTTACATTTGAAAAGCCGGGCGTGCTTACGCGGAAAAAACCGGGACACGAAGACCAAAAAAACATCGAACGCGCCATAGAGGTTTCACATACTATTGGCGCCGAAGATATCGGTGCATCGGTCGTGGTGGATAAACAGGTCATCGCGGTAGAGGCCGCCGAAGGCACCGCAAACATGCTGCAGCGCGTTGTTGAAATGCGCAAAAACCGCAAAAAAAGTGGTGGCGTATTTGCAAAAATGACTAAACCCGGTCAAGATTTGCGGATTGATATTCCCGCCATTGGTGTGGATACTGTAAATGCGGTTGCCGATGCGAAACTGCATGGAATTATCGTCAACACAAAAACCTGCTTTGTTGTACACCGCGAAGAAGTAATAAAACTTGCAAACGAACGCGGCATTTTCATTATGGCTGTCGACGAATAAGTTATTGACAACAACATGATTTGGTGTAACATACCCCTGTCTTGGGGTATTTTGTTTGTGCTTTACGAAAAATGCCTTTGGGATGTAAAAAACACAATGGCATAATGATGGAATATCAACAAGTATTTGACCAAGTGAGAGAAATTGTTTTACCGCTTGTTTTTGCGGACGATGATATGGCACGCCCAATTGGTGAAATCGTAAAACTTTCTTCGCTTGATAGATACTATATTCTAAGGGAACTTAGACGGCGTTTTCATTACACTCGTAAATGTAATATACCAACGGTGAGTATCAACGAACTTGCCAAAAAGGTGTATGATTTTCTGAAAGAAAACGAAAACCGTATATGGAATCATCATGAAATATGCGCATATATATCTTTGATTTTTTCCGGCGTCGTTGGGCGGCGTCTTGATTCAAGTGAAAAAATCGGCAACTTTAAAAAGGAAGCGGACACAAAGAACAAAGTACATGAGTTTTATGAAGCATTAAATGAAATTTACGAATTTGCGGGGGTAAAAATAGATAATCCCGAATCCGCAATTTATAATATTGCAATTCGCGCAACATATAATTTGGCAAAAAAAGGCAAAGCCGTCACCCCCAGACAGGCGATCAGTGATATGGAATTTTCCTGGGGGCCTTTATGGATTGTTATGTCATTTGGTTGTTTAACCGCCATTTTAAAACAAGAATTTGACATTGATGCGTCACACAAGAAAATGACCCAAAAACTGGTGGCGGCAAAGTCTTTCCAAGAATTCGAAAATTGTGTTATCAATATGATAATTGATGACAGAATTCATAAAATATTTCGCAAACACGACACATCTTTGACGGCCAAGGAAAAATCAATTAAAAAAGATATTGAACAAGTTTTACATATAACGATCGATTATGATATATTGGGTGTTGGTGCGGGCGAACTTTGTAATCATGTTTACGACATTGTGGAAAAATCCAAAGATTTGCGAAATGAATTGATTGGAAGAACCGAAACACCAAAGGCAGACGAATTATTGGCCCAACTTAACAGCAAAGCCCTTTCTTGCGACGAGGTTTTCCGTATTGTATGCAACGATATTATTAAAGCAATTGGACGCAACATTGAGCGTAAAGAAAAAATTTATAACATACTCCAAGAAATGCGCGACAAAGACCAGAATCCCAATGATTTGGAAAACGCGTTGCACGGTTTGGAAAATAATTTTGGCATAAATATAGATACCACAAATCTGAACTTATCAATTAATGACGTCTGCAATATGGCGCAACAATCTTTTGTTAAAAAGGGGAAATCCACGTTTATGCATCTTGACCTTGGAGATATGGAACGTCTGTGGGGAATGATTTGCCGCTCTATCCCAAGTTTTTCACACTTGGGAAGAGTGCTAGGTGGCGAACTCGATTCACCGGTATCCGAACATGTCCTGGCAAACATTACGGACTATTATGTTTATCAACAGGCAATTATTTTGAAAAACAGGTATGGCGCAAAAGTGTCCGATTATTTATCACAAAATCCGACATACGGGGAATATAAAAAATTTATCGCATCTTTACCAAAATCAAAGTAAAAATGAAATCGCACGAATCATGCGTGTAAATAAGAGCACACTTTATAATTATCTGCGAAATACGGATGCAATTTAAAAACGCCGGAAAAACCGGCGTTTTTTTGAATAAATATTCAAATTATTTCTTTTGAATATCAACAACTTTGACCTTGAACACAACGTCTTTGCCCGCCAAACTTGGAACATATTGTTGTGGGAAAGTGATGTTCAAATCGCGTTCTTCGCCCTTTTTCGCGCCAATCAATTG
>JAZLCM010000059.1:0-6185 GCA_045614245.1 Candidatus Enterousia sp. | reverse complement strand
AAACGAAAACAAGCATAGCGCAGTTTGAGTGCTAACGAATGCCCCGCAGTCCCACGCAAAGCGTGGGCGAGGGAATCACCCGCTCCCACCAAAAGATACACCGCACCATCAAAGTGCGGTTTTCTTTTAGTTTTCCAATATTTGCACAGGTTCGAAACCAAGTAGATTTTGCAAGCGATAGCGTAGCGAAATCGTCACGGGTTGCGCGCAGCCGGCATATCGTGCCGTGCGAGCGAAAACAGCTTATCTAAAAAACACTAAATTATACCAATCTTCGAACAGCCAAGGTTTTCAAGGGTTTGCCCCGTTCGACTCCACCAAGGAAGTTTTTATGGTTCTATTTTGTTGCGTTGCGTTTCCTTTGACAATTCCCACAAAGTTTTACCTTTGTACATAAAATCTTTTGCTCCATCTGGTAATCCTTTGATTCCATTGTTCGGATTTGTTTGGTCTCGAAATCTTTTTGCGGCAATACATAATGTTGAACTTTCGCCATCTAAAAAAAATACCCTACGCCAATCATTGCCTGTTTTTACTTTCAATTTCGGGTTTGATACAAAAGTCAATACAGTTCCAACAGGAATATTTAACGATTTAAATGTGATAGTTTTATGTTGATTTTTTATTGCTACTTTTTCTTCTGGTAAGAATGAATTTTTTATTGGAATTTCAACAGCACCCCCACTGATAACATAACCAGATAAAAGACTTGTTGCTTCTTCAACACTTAATTTAAAAAATTCACGATGCGGATTATGACGTAATTTTGCAAGTCCCTTATGAATAATACTTTCTATTTTTTCATAATTATTAACACAAATTGCAAATTTTGCTTCAAATGGTTGTGGCATGTTTTCGCCATGTGATAATTCTTTGCGACGCTTTTCAACATCTGCTGATGTGCTGCCTTTTGTAACACCTATTTTTACCAAATCTGGAAACAATTCGTTCCACATTACATATATAATTCCACGTGTCATAATAATCCTTTTTTTGTACTATAAGTATAGTATCATAATTTGGATAAATAATCAATTTTTACCCATCGGTGAAATTAACCATTTCTCTTTAAACTCTTTTACCCGTTGCATCAAATCAGTAAATTTTTTTTCTGTTCGATTAATTCAAGCTATTCCCCACAAAAAGTGGAATTTTTAATTTTTTTTAAAAAAATGATTGCGCAAATGTTCGTGATTTTAGTAGCATGCACAAAAGAAGGGAATTATGTATTTTTTGCATTTTGAACGTAAATGTCTTACGCTTGAACTTCGCAGATATACCGGGTTGTAGGGGAATGATGCAAAAGGTTTTTAAAATACTTTTAACATCGATAATCAGTATGTTTATCGGCGTGTGTCATGCCGATATCGTTTGTAGCGGTACGGATTTCTACGATTCGGATCTTGAGGCGTGTACCCCATGTCCAACCGGATATGATCATAATGACAGCCCCGGTAAAACATCTGTGACACAATGTGAAATACAATGTCCAAATGGGCAATATGTTGAACAACCTGGGGCTTATGGATATACACGTCTTGAGTATCTTGAAAGTACCGGTCAGTATATTGATACCGGATTTCCACATAATTCTTCGAATATCCGTGGTGAAATTCGTGTTGGAACAACCAATAATATGAACGCCAACGTTAACATACTTGGGAATCAGACAAGTTCCGCGGGCTATTCTGTTGGGTGGGCACCGTCCGCATTCAAAATTTGGGTTGTTACAAGTAATGATCGTCTAAATGGTCCTACACATGCTTTATCGGCCGGGTCAATACATGATATTGAATTCGAATTGACAGGAAGTAGACGAATACTAACATACGATGGACAAACGGTGTCAAGTTCGCATAAGGGGGGTATTGTGCCAGCGAATAACATTCGTTTGTTTGATAACGGTGCCGGACAAAGTAATCAGACTTTTAAAGGGCGCATTTATTACATCAAATTATACGAAGATGGCAATTTAGTTCATAATTTTATACCTGTGAAACGTAATTCGGATAATGTTGTTGGCATATATGATACGGTGACAGGTCGATTCTTTACAAAAACAGGTAGCGGTGAGTTTATGTACGGTCAAGATGTACAACAAGTATGTGTAAACTCGGGACCGGGATATTATGCGGAACCGGCGGTTGTAAAATTTGGTGAACCCGGTGTGCGGACACGATGCCCAGCCGGGAGATATTCAAACCTTGATGCGGCATACAGTTTATCGCAATGCAGTTTTTGCCCGGGGGCAACGTATTCGGATAGACCGGGGGCAACATCGTGTAAGAATTGCCCGACGGGATTTACTGCTAATGAAGATCTCGGGAAAACCGATGAAAACCAATGTCAAATATCTTGCCCGGCTGGAACCTACCTAGGAACATATGTGGAAATGCCGAGTTTTTATGAACGACTCGATTTTATTCAATCAAACGGAACTCCATATATAGATACAGGAATCAATGTGTCCACATTGGTAAATCCGGTGATGTCAATTACCATGCAATATACTACTGTCGAAGCCAATAAAAAAACTGGTGCTGCTGCATCCTCGGATGGAGCGCAATTTACCATTGGTATAAATGCCAGTAAAGCTTTTGCTTGCAGTGCCGGCAATAACGCAACATTGGGAAGCGCAGATACCAATAAACACACATTTGTCTTGGATACTCAAAACGGTACTTGTTCAATGGATGACACAACACAGACTTTTACTATTGGTGATTTATCAGGCATAAACAAAACAATTCATGTTGGAGGTATCAATGGTATTACTGGTCGTGTTGGCAAGGCAAAATATTACAACTTTACGCTAACCAGCAATAATCAGGTTATTATGAACCTTATACCGGCGCGCCGTAAAAGTGACAGTGTTGCAGGGATGTATGATACAATCAGTAAGACTTTTTATACCAGTAGCGGTGCCAATAATACAAAGTTTACTGCAGGCAGTGTATTTACACGTGATATTTGTATTGATGTTGGTGAGGGACATTATGCACCGTCATCTTTGTTTAATTATGGTGATACCGGTGGACGCTATGAATGTGCAGTGGGCCTTACCACGCCTGGTTACGGGCATGGCGCGGATAGTGTTGATGATTGTGGCCGTTTGCTACATTTGGGTGATCAAATCATATATATGCGACAAAATAAGATCACGACCCCATCCATAAATATCGAAATGTCGGATTTATCGAGATTTTATATCCCACTAAGCAATGAAAACCACAATATATCGAAATTGCATATTTGGTACAACGGTGCAAAATATACCGCATATGATGATGGCCTTATATATGGAGAACGCAATCCAGTAACAGGCGCAAGAATACAACAATAAAAATACCCCATCTGGGGTATTTTTTATTGATATGTATCTTTATTAAAACACACGAATAATACCACCGTCCAACAACAGTGTCAGTACTATCCACCACCACGAACAATTAAGGACTTTCGTAAGTTTCAATATAACAAAAATAAGTGTAAGCATTTTTTACTCCTTTTTGTGCATTATGATTATATTCCAATTTCAAATTTTTTGCAACAAACAATGCGTTTTGATAAAAGTCTTTATTTTTGCGATGGCGCAATATATACTTTTTAAAAAAAGGATTTCAAAATGTTGCATATATGTCAAAGTTGCGGAATGCCGATGAATGATGAGTCTGTGTTTGGTACGAACCGGGACGGTTCCAAGAATTCTGATTATTGTATTTATTGCTATAAAAATGGTGCATTTGTCCAGAATTTTACGATGGACGAAATGATTGAACATTGTGCGCAATTTGTCGGTGATGTTAACAAAGGCTTGCCACAGCCCATTACACGCGAAGAATACATCGGTCAAATGAAAATGTATTTCCCGCAACTGAAACGTTGGCGCGCGGGTTTAAGTATTACAAATCCCGCACAAACAAATCCGGCGTTGATGGGTATCAAAGAACTTATCGGGCAAATGGCGGACACTTTACCAATCACATATATATCATCGGTTGATGAAAGTGGTTTCCCGTGGGTCAAGGCTATGTTGTCGCCACGTGTGCGCGAAGGTATCAAGGTGTTTTATTTCACTACTAACACATTTTCTTTACGCGTTGCGCACTATAAAGCAAATCATAAGGCCAGCATTTATTTCTGTGACACCGATGGTTTTAGGGGCATGATGTTGCGTGGCACGATGGAGGTTTTGACCGATGATAATACCAAGAAAATGATCTGGCGCGACGGTGATACAGAATACTATCCGGGCGGTGTTACCGATCCGAACTATTGCGTTCTTCGTTTTACCGCAATCGATGGTCGGTTCTATAGCGACTTTTATCCGCGAAGTTTTGTAATCGAATAAGTATAATTCATTTTTTGATAAATTTGTTTAGGAAAATATACAAAGAAAAAAGTCTTGTCCTAGGAAGATATTTCAACTATAATTAGAATATATTAAAACAATCTAATTATATGGAGGGTAAAATGACACATGAAGATTTATGGCGGGCGATAGTAAAATTGGCGGCTTTGCGGAATATGTCTTGTTCGGGACTTGCGAAATTTGCCGGACTTGATGCGACAACATTTAACAAAAGCAAACGGTTTAGTAAATATGGGCAACCGCGTTGGCCGTCCACATACAGTTTGGCCAAGGTTTTGAACGCAACTGGAATTACTATGTCTGAATTCGTGCATTTGATGCCGGAACAAGAATCGGTTAAATAAAGTAATAAAAAACCACCAAGAGCTTGGTGGTTTCCTTTTGTATCGAAACTTTTAATTAGTCTTCAACCAAGACACTGACGGTCCACAATGAACCTTCTTCGAAGTTCGGGTTTTTAACCAAAACTCGATATTCCGTCTTTTCCGCCCAATCATACGCGCCCGCTGGAATAACGTTGACATAGACATGTTCCGCATCATTTGCCAATTCAACCAAATTCAAATCGCCACCTTGAACGAACATGCCGGTTGGGGTTTGTTCCTGTAATGACGCCAATGTTTCATTAACAGGGCATTTTACAATCATGTCGCCCTGTTCAAAAACGACAACCTTTTCACAAGATGCGTCAAACACCTTTACATCATCCGTTTTTTTCGCCGAACATCCCGCGATTGCGGCAACAGCGGCACTGTAAATCAATATTTTTTTCATGCTTGTTTTCTCCTTGGGTTATATTGTTACACGGGGATTTTAGCACTTTTTTCAAAAAAAAGTCAATAACACAATCGCCCGAATTTGAATTTTTTTACTTTTGCAAATTGTTTTTTATTTGCCACAAATATGCGCGTTCAATATATTTTTCTGCCAACGCGGTATCAAACTTTCCTGTTTCAAGATTTTTTAAATTTTTTTCGGCATCAATCCATGTAGAATAATTTTGTGGCAAAATTTTATTTATTATTTCAAGGTTCTTGGCAACATTATCGGGCGATAACCCACCGGCATATCCCATTTTATGATTTGGTAAAACCGGCGGAATCCAATATTCCGCAAGTTCGCCTCTGCCACCGGAATAATCTTGCAATAATGAAAAAGGTGCCTCCGTTTCATCAAGACTAACAATGCGTTTATGTTGCGCAGGGGTGTATTGCAGTATAAATTTAATGTCCGGATAATTTTTAATAATTTCGGCGATTTTATCTGCATAAAATTTATACTTAGCATTTCCACCATTTATGTTTACTTGAACACGACCGATGACCGGCGTCCCGTTATCACGGCGGATTTCCCATAAACGTCGCAATGCATACGGAACGTTGCCATGGCACAGTTCTGTACGCCATTCAGAATTTATATGCATGGCAAGATTTATTTTATTAACACGCGATGCATGAACCAATGTATCAAACCAAACATATCGTGGCATATACGGTGAAAATTTCGATGGGTGCGCCTGAATTGCGAACTCTGCACATGGATACTTTTTCCCAAGGTTGATAATTTCATCTATATCATTATGTTCACGCATATCGCTGCAGGTTATATATTCTAAATTCATAATAACATCTCCTTTTTTTTATCCTGCCGCTCTCCTGTGCTCCCCGTTTTTTTATTTCTTTATTCGTAATTGCCCACATGCAGAACCGATATCTGTTCCGCGTTCACGCCGAATACGTGTGTGAACACCGTTTTTTATCAATATATCTTGGAATCTATGTACCGCATTCCCCGACGGCGCAGTAAATTCGCG
>JAZLCM010000058.1:0-3738 GCA_045614245.1 Candidatus Enterousia sp. | reverse complement strand
CCGCTTCGTCCGCTTCGCGTTGCTTACGTTCTTCTTCGCGGGCGCGGGCGGCCTCTAGCACTGCGCGCAGTTTTTCATCCGCCGGATTTCGCGTCACGGTTGGTGCAACCGGTTCTTCGCGCAATTCATTACTGCCGGGGGCAACAACACGACGACGGCGTTCGACGAATACAGAATCGCCTTTTTTACTTTGCACCGCCCCCAAAGTCACAGATTTTCCAAGTGTCAGTGTCGCCATGTTTTACCCTTTGGTTTTTTATTGATTTTCTTCTTCGCTTTCCGCCATCGTTATACCAAAAGCGATTTCGCGTGCCTTCATAATTACACGACCCGCCAAACGATGACTCATTGTTTCTTCGCCAAGGATTTCGACCAATTCATCAGATGCCAAATCCGCCAAGTCAGAAAGCGTTTTGATTCCCGCCGCGCCAAGTTTCATAATTATCGGGCGTTTGATAAAGTCGAAATTCAAAAGGTCATCCGTCATGCCCAATTTATGGCCTTCTTCGAAATAATCCTTTTCGATTTTTTCAAGATATGCCTTGGCACGATTTTGTAATTCAACCGCCAATTCAGTATTGAATCCTTCGATTGATTCAAGTTCTTTTAATTCAACGAACGCGACTTCTTCGATTGTACGGAAACCTTCGGACACCAAAAGTTGCGCAATCATTTCATCAACATCAAGCCCACGTATAAACAATTCTGTCTTTTCTTTGACTTCCTTGGAACGACGTTCTTGTTCTTCGGCTTCATTCAAGACATCAATGTTCCAACCCGTCAATTGTGATGCAAGACGGACATTTTGACCGCGACGCCCAATTGCCAATGATTGTTGATCTTCGTTCACAACAACGACCGCGCCACGAGTATCTTCGTCAACAATGATTTTTGCGACCTTGGCGGGTTGCATAGCGTTCACAATGAACACCGCCGGATCTTCGGAATACAAAATAACATCGATTTTTTCACCATGGCATTCGTTGATAACCGGTTGGATACGCGTTCCCTTGATACCAACGGTCATGCCAACCGCGTCAATGGACGGGTCTTGGGTTTCCACAGCAATTTTCGCATGTGAACCCGGCGCACGTGCCACAGATTTGATTTTAATGATACCTTCGTATATTTCCGGAACTTCTTGGGTGAATAATTTTTCCATAAACAAAGGATGCGTTCTTGTCAGGAAAATTTGCGGTCCCGAATTTGAACCCGCAACATCCATAATCAATGCACGAACGCGATCACCAACCCCAAGACGTTCGCCCGGAATAAGTTCGGTGTTTTTAATATAGCCTTCGGCCTTGCCATTTATATCGACATAGACATTACCAAATTCAATACGTTTCACAACACCATTGATAATGTCGCCGATATTGTCTTTGAATTCTTCGTATTGACGGCCCTTTTCCGCGTCGCGCACACGCGCGGTCATAATTTGACGCGCAGTTTGAAACGCCATACGACCGAATTCGGGTTCCGGCAATGGGTCTTCGACAACATCACCAACCGACGGATTTTTACTGTATTTTTTCGCTTCGTCCACCGTCAGCATAGTAAATGGGTTATATTCTTCGCCCATGGATTCCGGAGATTCAATAACATCAAACAACCGTTTTACATGAATAGAACCATTCTTGCGGTCGATATTTGCGACGATATTAAATTCTTCGCCATATTTATGCTTTGCAATTTTTGCGATTGCAATTTCAAGCGATTCAAAAACGGTTTCGCGGTCAATTTGCTTTTCAGACGCAAGTGAATCAATCGACAACAGCAAATCTTGACGTGGCATAGAAACAAACGACATTTATTTTCTCCCTTGGTTGGTGTGTATCGTTTATCTGTAAGGGCGGGGTTTTTACGCCCCGCCCTTAAAATTTAAATCTTAAGAACGATTTGATTATAACACCGAATCGAACAATTGCAAATGTTTTTTGTATATTTTATTACAATATATTTGACGGGTTCGGTTTTCGGCACTATACTTGTCCTTGATGAAGACCATAAATAGGTATTTTTTGCGGCAACTGGTTGCGATATTCACATTGTTGCTGTTGATTTTGACTGGACTTGCATGGATGGTCCAGATTGTTGCAATGATGAAATTCTTGGTCAACTATGGTGTCGAATTAAGCAGTTTCCTTGGTCTTACCGCAATGATGATTCCGTTTATTATCTCTATTATATTGCCGTTTGTGACCTTTATTGCGGTTTTGTTCGTGTATAACAAAATGATTGGCGATAACGAGGTTGTTGTTATGGCGTCCGCGGGATGTTCGCCGGCCCAGATTGCGCGACCGGCATTATTTCTTGCGGGGATTTTGGTTGCGGTGCATTTTATTTTGAATCTTTGGATTGTGCCGATGAGTCAGGCAAAGTTTTATGATACACAATGGAATCTGCGCTATGGATTGGCACATATGAAGTTGCAAGAAAGCGCATTTACCGAATTATCGCACGGGTTGGTTGTTTATGTCGATAAAGTTTCCGGACATGATTTGAATCAAGTCATGTTATCCGATATGCGTGACCCAAAATCCCAGGTTAGTATTTTTGCGCGTACGGGAAAACTTGTTGCGACGATGCGGGGGCTTTCGATTGTGATGACCGATGGTTCTTTGCATGCCATAAATAATGGCAGTGTTATTGGGACTTTTGACACATTTGATATGGATTTAAGTATTGCAGAAAAAAATAATGATACCGCGTTCAAGGCGCGTCGCATGTCAACAGGCGCATTGATAAAAAGTTTGCAAACAAACCTTGCACCAAAACAATATAAAGCAGTTATGTCGGAATTATCCAATCGTTTGTTTGGACCGACAATGAACTTTATCTTGGTGGCGATTTGTTTGGCGATATTGTTGCGTTCTTCGCTGTTGCGACGACGGGCAAGTTTCGCCCCGGCACTTTCGGTTGTGGCGATGGGATGTGTTATGGCGGCATTTATGTCAATGTCTAATATGCTGGCCGGTATTGGCGACCTTTGGTGGATGGGTGGTGGTATCGCCTTGCTTATGGGGATAACAATGGTTATATTGCTGCGGAAATGAAAAAAATTATCGTGACTTTTATATCGGTATTATTTGCGCACACCGTATTTGCGATATCGGTGAACCCAAATGAACCCACCACAATCAAGGCGGATAAAATAGAATACAACCTTAAATCCGCGACTTTAAAGACCGTTGGCAAAACGGAAATCACCAATAAATCCGGTCAAAAGATGACACTGCAAGATTCCTATATCACAAAAAACGGCGCAAACATCGCCGGCAATGATATTCAATTATGGCTTGGTCCACATGTGTATTTGGAATCCGAAAAAGTTTCGCGTGATGGCGACATTACCGTTGCAAACGATGCGACGTTTACCGCATGCAAAAATTGTGACAGTTATGGCGAAGCGTGGGAAATAACCGCATCGCGTATTCGACATGATTTAGATGATCGCACTCTTTATTTCCGCGATATGGTGTTTTGGATTTACGATTTGCCGGTTATGTGGTTGCCGTATTTTAGTATGCCTGACCCGGGCGTTAAACATAAATCCGGCTTTTTAACACCCAACTTGGCGTCGACCAATAAAATGGGGACCCAAATAAATATACCTTTTTATTTTTACCTATCTGATACGCACGATGTTACGACGACACTTTCTTATTTGACCAAGGAAAATCCATTGTTTCAATTGGAACATCGTTTGAATACTTCGCATGCCGAATTCCGCACGCG
>JAZLCM010000057.1:0-4646 GCA_045614245.1 Candidatus Enterousia sp. | reverse complement strand
TGTTTGTTGATAAAATTACTGTATCCGCGCCGGCGTTTACTGCATCAATTGCCCATGCAGATGGTGCGTCGGTCATTAAGTGAACATGTAAATGTCCCGGCCACATGGCGCGTATTTTGCGTAATTCTTCAATTCCACCGGTTATTTTATCAACATAAAGTCCATCCATAATATCTACGTGTATTGTTGATATTCCGCCCGCACGAAACATTGTATATGTTTCGGGACGCGACATGTCAAAGCAAAGAGTGCTTGGCATAATTGGTACCATTGTTGGTAATTTCTTTTTTTGTTTTTTATTGTGAAATATACCGAAAATTTTGTTCGTAACTCGTTGCCATTTTTTAAGTCGGGCAATATACGCGCGACGATATGGACGCGCCGATTCCCATATGTATTTTGCAAGTGCACGAACATTTGTGTCGGGGCCGGTTTTTGTGATTGGAATATTAAAAGTTTGTAATAATAATTCTTCAATGCCGTTTAAACCTGCGCCACCTCCGGTTATGATAATTTCAGTTGGTTGATATCTTTCTATATATCTTGCCGAATCGTTTCGTATTTGTTCGACAAGATTATAAAAAAACGGAACAACAATTTCATTTACATCGGCGCATGAAAATGCGTATGCGCTGTCAGCGGGACTGAAACGTGCCATTTCGTTTGAATACAGGTTTGCAACATTTCGTTTTATTCTTTCTGATTCGGAAAAAGATATGTCAAGCGCAGTAGATATTTCCGATGTTAAATCATTTCCACCAATAAAATGACCATCGTACCATACCGGACCGCGGTCGGTCCATATTGATGCAGTCGTGTATTCTGCGCCAAAATCAATAAACATTACATTTGTTTTCTTTTTGCGTAAAACATTGGCGTCAAGAAATTGTGGTGCATAAAATGCAGATGGTTGAATATGTGATTGTCGCAATAAACTTTGCAATTTTTGCATGCGTTCACTTTCAAAAAAAAGTCCAGAAATTGTTGAAACCAGTTTTGTGTCGCTTTGCCCGATTGGCGTCAACAGATTACGTGATTTAGCTGTGTCGTATCGCAACGGAATTATATGCATAGGGTAAAAATCACCCGGCGCATCAATTTGTGCAATTTGTGATTTTATATCGTTCGGTGTAATTTTATGTTCGTTTGCCCATATAGTTTCTTTGGTGGATATATTAAAGAATGCCGAACCGAAATTCCCGGTTATATATGCCGTATCAAAGTATGTGCCAAGTTGTCGTTCAAGTTCGTCCGCCACAGATTTTAGTGCAAATACTGTATCAAAATCGTCCACAGAATAATATGCAGATTTATCAATTATTGCGTTACGTATTCTGTGTGCAATACCGCGGACACCGCATGTTCCGATATCCAGACACAAAAAACAAGAATCTATCATTCGCATTTTTATTTAACCAAAATCCTTGTGTCGTCGCGCATATCTATGACCCGCAGTGCTTTGGACAACAGATTGTATTTTTGATTTAATATGACAATATTTCCAATTGCGGCGATTGGGTCTTCTTCGGGCAACATAATTGTAATTCCGCCCAGTGTTGTTAAATTCCACCGGCGGTTATCAATCCATTCAAGATAATCAAGGTCGTCAATAAGGTTGTTTGCCGCCTTGGTAATTTCGCCGATTTCATTTGGAATTTCACCACGAAAAACAACAGAGCCAGAATTGCGGGTTTCGGATGGGCTTTCCACCTTTTTCCCATTTGATGATATTGGATAATAATTTACACCGTCTGTCCATATGGCCACTGATCGGTATGTGTTCGCCTTGATAGCAAGGTTGCCGTTTGCCAATCTTCGAACCGCAGATTCCTTGATGTACGGAATTTGTACAATCCGCGCATTTACCAATTTTAGTGGAATTGAATGTGAATTTGTTCCGGGTGCAATACCCGCCGCCGCAATAACGGCATTAAGATCCCTGTCATTTGTGTCTGCGGATGCAGATATGTTGCGAATAGTCGCAGTCGGGCCGTATCCCATAAATGTCATTACAACACGTGTTGCAAAATAAATTGCAAGTAAAATCGCGATAATAAAATACAGCCAAAACCAGATATTCCTTTTCATGGTGGCAATTATATCATAATTTTTTTTGATATGAAAGTTTTGGAAGTAAATTTTATGTTGCGCGTAATAAATAACCACGTTTAAACATACACTTGCGATACGAACCGATGGACCGCGATGTTGTGTTGCGTGGTACCGAAAGAAGGGCGCGCTGACCAACATCACGATATTCGTTTGATTGGAAGGTTACCCAAAGTCCGTCCCAATCCGGCATTCGAACAGTTTGATTCGGTGAAAGTAATTTAGCAAGGCGTGACCGTGGAAGATATGATGGCTTTGTTATGCCAAGGCAAGCCTTATGGTCACGAACAAATTGTTCCATTGTCACAGATTCGTTTTCCCAGTTCAGTATTGTGGCGTCATCAATGCTGCCCCCGTTGGGTGATGCACATGCGCACAAACCAAGCAATAAAAATACTTTTAATATTTTCATATTTCACATTATAATTTAATTGCGTTTTTGTGGCAATAGTTTTTATAATGTATAAAAATATATCGGGAGAAAAGAGATGGCAGTCACCGTTCAGAATTTTATAAAGTTGGCAAATTTTTATAATCAAATGGCAAAAACCATGTCTGCGATATGTGTAAGCAAGGGCGGAATACCGATGGAAAAATATGTTGGTCGTTTTTTTGCCGCCGATGTATTAGAATTTATTGTCGAATATGGTGAACGTCTGCTAAAGTCAAAAAGGGATGTCGCACCAGATGTCGTTTCGGTTATCGAAAGATTTAAAAAACAACTCGCCGGGGTTAAAGAGTGGGTGACGGCTTCGCAGAAACCTATATACGAAATGTCACTCGAAGAATTTGAACGGGCAATGAATATATAAACATGGGATGATTAATATGGAAAAAATAAAAAGAATTATTTTGTTGTGTGCGATGGTTGGACTTTCCGGTTGTATGGAGGTTACAAATCCATACGATGTGGAAGAAGTTGAATATAATACTGTCCAGGTTATTGATAATTTGGTTATAGATGATAATTCTGTGCCAATCTTTCCGAAAAAGGCTGCACTTACAACCGATACAGCACGTAGGTTTTCGGTTGAATTGCCACGGCGTTGCACGGTAAATTGGGATTCTCAATCTGTGGTGTCGGTTGTCCCAGATGAAAAAATCGAAATTGTGCGATTGAATGTCGGCGATCCTTTGCCAGATTTGACGGTGTCTAATTATGATTTTAGAAAACAAGGTGTGCGCGAAGCGCTTGATAAATTGTTGGCGGGAACGGATATTGCGGTTATAGAGCAAGAACAAATATTCGAAAGAATTTCAGGTTCTATCGTTGGTGGTAATCTTGCAGATGCGGTTGATTTAATGGTACGCCTTGGGCACGCATACTATTCTTATGATGAAAAACTTGGTGAGTTGAAATTATTTAATCGTGGTAAATGGCTTGTTAAAATGCCAAAAAATGAAGATATTGTTATGGCTATCTTGGACGCTATGCATGGTGCAGATGTACGAAATGTTATTGTAGATTGGGCTGATAATACACTTGTGTTTGAAGGTAACTATCAAACCGAACGCGAAGTCGCAAGAATTATTTCTGATATCGCGTCGAAAAAATATGTGATGGCGTGGGATATGGATGTGTATCGTGTTTATCCGCGGACGGATAATCCAATTGTTTGGATGAATATGTTGCCGGCATTTGGTGAAAAAAATATAAAAATGTCTGTGCCGGGTGTTGTTGGACGCGCCTTGGTTGTTGGACCAGAAATAAATACGAAAACTTTACAGGAATTTTTATCACAACAGGCAAATGTTGTGTTGATATCCCAAGGACATTTTGTGGTGCCTGATGGGTGGCAATCGCGGTTTGATATTGGACAGTGTGGCAAAGAAGAACGAATCGAAACAGATTTAATTGTTGGTGCAACTGCAAAGTACGGCGATTTTGGTGGCAAAGATAAAATAGATGCAAAGATTGTTTTACGAACAAGTAATGGTGAACTTTCTTCGTTTACGATACCGTCAAGCCTTGGGGATAACTATGTAATTGTTGGTATCCCGACACATTCGTTTGTGACAACGCCGGAAACACTGATAAGCCCGTTTGCGGAGCTTGTTGTGTTTATGTCGCCGCGAATCGTTTCGATTGTGAATCCGGCGGATATTCCGGACGAAGACCCGCTTGTCGGGGACGCGTTGCGCGATTGGTTGAATAAATAAAATGAACAGGGTTGAATAAATGTTTACAAAGTTGGAAAGAAAAATTGCATTTCGATATTTGCGCGCGCGGCGTCGGGGTTTTGGTTCGGTTGTGTCGTGGGTGTCACTTGTCGGGATAATGTTGGGTGTTGCAACACTGATTGTTGTGATGTCGGTTATGGGTGGTTTCCATGATACATTGCTTGCCCGAATTGTTGGTATGAATGGGCATGTCGTTGTTTATCACCAAGATGGCGCGATTGCGGACTATGATTTCTTGGCGGAAAAAATGATGGAAAAACGCGTAGTGGAACGTGCGGTTTCTGCGATTGTGCCAATTGCCGAAGGTCAAGTTATGGTGACCGCAAATGGAAAAAATTCTGGTGCGATGGTGCGCG
>JAZLCM010000056.1:0-7530 GCA_045614245.1 Candidatus Enterousia sp. | reverse complement strand
CAACATTATATGGCAAATTCGCACAGACCGAAAACGCACCGCCCGCAACCTTTTTCATATCGACGCGCAATGCATCATCATAGATAACTTTGAATCGGTCATCCGCAACGGATTCGATTTGCGATAAAATTGGTTCGGTGGTTTTATCCTTTTCAATCGCAATAAGTTTTTTCGCACCCGCCAACAACAACGCACGCGAAAGACCGCCCGGTCCCGGTCCAACCTCTATCACCGTTGTGTGTTCTGTGTCCGGAACGGCGCGCGCAATACGACCGGTTAAATTCAAATCAAATAAAAAATTTTGCCCGAATTGCTTTTTGGGTTCTAAACCCGCTTCACGCATCATTTCCGACACCGGTGGCAAAGATGAAATTTTTTCCGTCATATTGTGCGCCGCCCCCCAAACGCCAACGACAAAGTGCCGTCATCAATGTAATCTAATTCCCCGCCAAGTGGCACGCCCGACGCAAGTTCGGAAAATTTAATTTCCGCGTTATCAATTATCGACATAATATATTGCTGGGTCGTTTTACCTTCGATAGTGTTTGGCAGTGCGAATATAATTTCGGATATTTTTTCATCTTTGATTCGCGCGGGCAAATTATTTAAATTCAAATCTTCGGGTGTAATTCCCGCAACACCCGAAAGCAATCCGCCAAGTATATGATACCGCCCACCAAACACACCGGATTTTTCCAATGTCCAAACATCCGACAAATCGCGCACCACACACAACATGCTATTTGCACGGCGCCCATCACGACAGTATTCACAAACACCCGTCGCGCGGTCGGTAAGGACACCGCAAATCGGACAAGCATGTATATTTTCATTTGCATCAACCAATGCGTCAACCAACTTTTCAATGCGACCGGTTTTATCCTGAAGCAACGCAAGAACTATGCGCTGTGCCGCCCTGTTTCCGACGCGTGGCAGTTTTGCAAATTGTTTAACAAGTTTTTCAATTTTCGGATTCATACCCGTATACTATCAATCAATGAAACACATAGCAATCAATTCCGGCGGCGGTCGCACGATTTTTTAAATCACCCGCAGCGGCTTCAGAAAGACCCGTCACGCGAACACGATAAAGCCCCGTTCCCGTTGGTTCCAAGTGCGCCACCGCGCCCGTAGCGTTTTTAACCCGCGTAATCATTGCGTTTGCGGAATCAACACTGCTGAATGCACCGAATTGAACACCAACACCACCCGTTGCATACGCCGGCGCAATTTGTGGCGCATCGTCCGCATACTTTTGCACAATTGGCGAAGTCACAGGCGCCGGTTGCACCGTATAATCCGACACAGTGTTGTTTGTCGGCACCGGCACAGAAACACCCAACATTTCGAATCCACGATTCAGCATATTTGTTGACACCGTCGCCCGCACATCTTTGTTTTCCGCACCCAATACGACCGATATCAAGTGATGTCCGCCACGCGCCGCGGTTGCAACCAATGAAAACTTTGATTTATCCGTATAGCCGGTTTTCATACCATCACATCCCGGATAAGTTTCCAACAGTCGATTTCCGTTTGTATATGTTTTGCCGTTGTAAACCCACGTCTTTATTCCAAAGAAATGCCAATACTGTGGAAAATGCTTGTAAACCGCCATAGACAACAACGCAATATCACGCGCAGTTGAAAGTTGGTCATCATCGGGCAGACCGGACGAATTCTCAAAATTTGTTTGCGACAGACCGATTTCGCGCGCAACACGTGTCATCAGTGATGCAAATGTGCCCTCTTTCCCGCCCTTTAAATTTTCGGCCAGCACCCGCGCAACATCGTTCGCACTGTACACCGCAAGGGCAGTTATTGCATCTTCGACACGAATCTTTGAACCCGCGGTCAATCCAAGTTTCACGGGTGCCGCCGATGCCGCGTTTTGCGACACAATCAAATAATCATCCAAATGCAAACGCCCATGTTCCAAGGCATCAAATGTCAAATATAATGTCATTATTTTCGTTAAACTTGCGGGATAATTTGGCTCGGTCGCGTGTTCGGAAAACAAAACCCGTCCCGTATCCATATCCGCCACCAAAGCCGCGCGATAATTCGCACCATACGCGCACGCGCAAAACAAAATTGCAAAAACAAAAGATAAAAACTTTTTCATGTTTTCAATGTTATTAAAAAATCGCATCGCGGGTCAACAAGAATTTAGTGGTTAGTGTGGGTGAAACACTATTATTTTTTATCGTCTTTGTCTTCTTGTAAAAATCCACCGGATTGCATTTTCCAAAGACGTGCATACACACCGCCACGCCGACGCAGCAATGTGTCGTGCGTCCCGGATTCAACAATTTTGCCATCGTCCAAGACAACGATTCTATCCATGTTGCGCAATGTTGAAAGCCTGTGTGCAATCGCGATCGTCGTGCGGTTGTGCGAAAGTTTTTCAAATGAATGCTGTATTGCGACCTCGGTTTCACTATCCAGTGCGGATGTTGCTTCGTCCAAAATAAGGATTGGCGCGTCTTTCAAAAATGCCCGCGCGATTGCAATGCGTTGCCGTTGACCGCCCGACATTTTTATTCCACGGTCCCCGACCAGTGTATCGTATTTCTTTTCGGTGCCGTTTATAAACTTATCCGCCGATGCGAAATGCGCCGCCGCCCTTATTTCCGCCATGGTTGCACCCGGGCGACCGTATGCGATATTTTCCTTTATCGTGCGGTTGAACATTGCGGGTTCTTGGGGAATAAACGCAATATTTTCACGCAAAGAACCTTGGCGAATATCGCGAATATCGGTTCCATCAATTAAAATTTCACCACTTTTTACATCGTAAAAACGCATCAGCAAATTTACCAGTGTTGTTTTACCCGCACCCGAAGGCCCAACGATTCCAACACGTTCGCCGGGTTTAATGGTCAAAGACAAATCGCGCAAGACATACCGATTTTTATATTTAAACGAAACATTTTTTATTTCTATCTTGCCACGTGTAACCTGCAAATCCGGCGCATTCGGTGCATCGGTGACCTCTATCGGAACGACAAGTTCCGCATACGCCTTGCTTGCCGCAGACATACGTTCAATAATACTTGGGATAGTTTCCATAATTCCACCAATTTGCCCCATGACCATAAGGTAAACAGATACAGAATAAACAACATCAGCCAATGTCATTGTGTTGCGTGCATACAAATAAACGCACAATACTAATGTTATTCCAAACATAATGTCCCACAGTAAACCAGGCACCCAAAAAGAAAATCTTTGCCAAAAACTTGCATTGCGTTGCGCGGTTATTCTTTCCGCACGAATTGGCGACATATAATTATGTTCACGGTCCACACCCGCAAAAAGTTTTACATTGGTCGCATTAGAAAAACTGTCAACCAGTTTACCGGTAAGTTTAGCATTGACGTCCGCAGATTCCTTGGATGTCCGTTTTATTGGTTTACGCATATACCACATGAATATCGTACGCGCCACAAAGATAAACAAAAACAGCCATGCGATATATTTATTTACCCCGAAAAGTGCGGCTGAATTTATACAAACCATTACGAACATAACGAATATGTTCCACACCTCAAATATAATTGTCCGAATACCAGAGGTGATATCATTTATTCGTGAATATATTTGACCCGCCATACGATTTATCCAAAATCCCATAGATTGACTGTGCACATAGTCCGTTAGATTTTCAGAAACTTTTCTTTGAACACGCGGTTCAAATTTCGCGAGAACCCAACCACGCATTATGTGTATTGTGTCTTCACCTAAGTTTAATCCGACAATAAGTAAAATCGTTGGCAAACAATACATTAATAAGTTTACATCGGCGGGCGCATTTTCAAGCATTGCAACAACCCAACGTTGATAGTTTGGCCATAAAACCGCACCAAAACCGGCAATTAAACGAAGCCCCCAAGTTGCAACAAGCGATCCCCACAAACCATTAAAAATCTTTCTGTAAAACCCCAGCACTGTTTTCGGCATTGGATTATTTTGCGTATTTTGTTCTTTCATAAGAAAAATCTCCCACGACATAGCCGTTTTATCTTTGCGCATACGCCGAAAAAACGCAAGTGCATTTTTACGAAATATTTTTGCACAATTGAAACGGGATGCTATCGTATAATATAAAGAGGCGCGCAATCCCTTTGATTTTGCGGTGCGCCCAAGTTCCCCTCCCGTGGAGGGGTGGCGGGTATATCGGGTCCCACAAAAAACGTGCAACGTTTTTTTTGGGTGATTTCACCCGACGGGGTGGTTAGAGAATCTAAGAATAATAACAAACTCTCTAACCACCTCCCCCTGCGGGGACTCCTCCAACGGAGGAGAACTTCCACCGTAATGCCACTTTTATGAAATTTATTGAAAAATAAAATTTAAAGGTTAAAATTGGCTTGTTCTTGCTGGTCCCATCGTCTAGCGGTTAGGACATCGGATTCTCATTCCGGTAACACGGGTTCGATTCCCGTTGGGACTGCCAAATGTTTCAAATCACCTATTTTGGCGATTTTTCATTGGTTTTCTAATACTTCTGCGAGTTCGTAAATTGGGTGGTAAAAATGGACAGCATTTCACTGATTTACGAACTTAGCAAAATTTAAAAATTGATTTTATGTAGGTTTTGTGATACTCCCTATACTAGAAACAAAGGATAGCTAATGGCAGAGTTAATAGTGTTTGGTGTACCATATGGATTCCAGACAAGTAAATGTGATAATGAAACAGCGAATTTTTTAAGTTTTTTTTACAGCACTTGGAAACCCGGGGAAGAGTTTGTTGTTCGGCGTCGTGTTGATAATAGTGTTCACTACATTTTTTTAATACATGAAAAGCCAAATAATGTCTTTATTGATGCTAATGGGCGTAGCGGCTCTTTTTTCGGAATGGATCTTGCGTTTAAAAATCACTATGTCACTGACAGCAATAAGGTTGATAAACTACTTCGATTACTGTATGAAACATATGTTAAAGGAGAAATTATAGAAGAATTACCAAACGGTTCAAGACGGCATAAATTTAAAGATTTTGTAGTTGGTGGTAACGATTTTATTGGCGAGTATTTGGTCAAAGGAATGCAAAAATTGTTGAAAGAGCACCCAGAATTAAATTTGGATGTCAGGCCACTGCCACCAATCAAAAATGAAATGCAAAGAAATTAAACTTTCGTTAAAAACACCTTAATTTCTTTCCCAAACCGCAATAAATCTTTGATTCCGTCAGTTCGTGGATTACACAGTATGCACTGCCACGAAAATTTATTGGCCGGCGCAGTTATATGAATATGTTTCCGGCATTCTGTACAAATTATTTGTCACAGCATCAACAAATATCGGTATGATACCAAGCAGAATACCTGGGACTATATCTAAAAATACCGCACCAGAATTTAATTCGCTTTCCACATTAACCTGGGAGCAATCTTTATTATTGTTTTGGATGGCAATGTGTTCTTTGGAATATATATTTATATTGTTATTCGGTTTGACTTTATATGTGCCACTATCCGAAGTAACTATTATCGTGTCACCAGATTCATTATGAATCATAGTTTTATGATTACTGCCGATACCCATCGCCCCGCACGCAGATAATATCAATACAAACAACAACAGGAAAAACTTTTTCATTCTACATCCTTTTGACTATATTCTTATTGTTCATTATTTTTCAACATACATATTCAAAGATGCTTTAACTTTATTTTCAAAACTGCGGCGAATTGCACCTCTCGTCGGTTCGGGGATTGCACAAACCACGGTTATGCATCACGTCGCCATAGCGAACTTTATCTTTTTCGTGGGTATAAAGTTTCCGCCGCAAAGCCTAATTTCATTACATTGAACGCGTTTGCGCATTCTTCAATTTCGCGATGCGTAAGGTCCGCGCCCATGATACCACGTGTGTTCCCTTTTTCCGCCGCCGCACGAATTTCGGGTGTTATGCCTTGGACATCTTGCAACCTTTCACAATCCAATTTCACCGCGAGCATGCGCACCATATGACTTTGATTTGTAATAAAACGCAAAACGTGTGGATTCATAATAACCGCGGCACGCATAAATTCTTCGGATGGGTTTTGCGCCCGCAAAAATGCCGTCGGGCATTCCGCAATTTCCGGCAAAAGTTGTCTTTCTGCTTCGGTCATATATGTCATTCCGTTCATTTCCGCCATTTTGTTTCCTTTTAATTCAATAACTCACGCGCCTGTTCAAGCAAGCCGATAGCCAAATCAACCTTGGTCAAATCAATAGATGTCGCGCCAATCGGGCGTTCGTCCATAAAATCATTATATGGATTTTGCAATCTTGGCAAAGGTTCAAAATCTGTTTTCGGTGCACGCGCCGCCTGCCGTGGCTTTGGCGACATCGGCGTCCACTGTGCATGTTCGGTATCAAGTGCAGAAAATTCGCCATTGCGTATCAATTTCTTTACACCCGCGATGGTAAGGCCCCGGTTATACAACAAATCTTGGATAGTGCGCAGGCGCGCGACCATTTCCGGCCGATAGTAACGCCGACCGCCCGCACCCGCCACAGGACGCACGACGGTCGGGAATTGCTTTTCCCAATAACGCAGCGTGTACGCCGGTATTCCAAGTTCTTGGGATACCGCGTTTATTGATGTAAAGTATTCGCTATTTTCCATCATAATTCCATTTTTTTGCCCCGCCGAGCCGCAGCCATATTTTATAGCCAATATTATGTGTGCTCACTTCTTGGATAGACACCAAATTTTTTCTAACATCACGAAACTCATCAACATCATAGTAAAAATACCTACCTTCCATTTCTATAAAATAATCCTTAATTGAATGATCCGGTAGTCTCCGTTCACCCACAGTAACCGCGGGAAGATAATCCATAAGTATTGTGTACCCAGAATGTTCATGATCGTTTTTTATTTTTGACACAGGTAATTTGCCGAATTCATGCCTTCGGTCTTTTAACAGCATTTCTACCGATGCCAAAACCATTTTTTTTATTTTATCTGTTTGTTGCATTGCTTTCTCCTATATATTTTCTTGCCCCTCCGTTTCGTCGGCGCCGTCCGAGTCAATAGATATTGCCGACATAACTTTTTCATTTTCCGCCGTCCGGAACAGTGTCACACCCGCGGTGCTGCGTCCGGCGATGCGAATATCCGATGCAGGCGTACGAATAATTTTTCCGCCGTCCGTCACCATAATGACATCATTGTCGACCGTAACCGGGAACGAACCCGCCACCGCAGTATTTTTCCCGCCAAGTTTTATGTTTGTGAACCCGCCGCCGCCACGATGGGTCAGTCTGTATTCATACGAACTGGTGCGTTTGCCGAATCCGTTTTCCGATATGGTCAAAATGAATTCTTCACGCGCCGCCAATTCCGCCATTTTCGCATCGTCCAAGACCAAATCTGTGGTTTCTTCTTCCGTGACATCCGCCTCTTCTTCTATTCCGGTTGCGGCACGACGCGCGGCGCGGCTTTGTTTGACGTATGCCGCACGCACCGCGGAATCAGATTCGCCACGATTCAACATAGACATGCCGATAATACGGTCATCTTTGCCCA
>JAZLCM010000055.1:0-5292 GCA_045614245.1 Candidatus Enterousia sp. | reverse complement strand
GTTATTTCTGTTTGAACTGTTTCGCCAACCGCAACCATTACCACAACCGCCAACACGCCGATAATGATCCCCAGCACCGTTAAAAATGAACGTATTTTGTTCGCACTGATTGAAAGCCAAGATTCTTTTAAAATATCATTAAATGTCATTCTATTTCCCGTGTGTTTTGCGGTTCAGTGCATCTTCACTTTTTGGAATTGCACCATCATAATTTATCCGTCCATCGTAAATGTGTATAAGACGTTTTGCATACTGCGCAATGTCGAATTCATGTGTTATCATGATTATTGTGATACTCATTTCGTGATTTAGTTTTTTAAAAAAACTTAAAATTTCATTTCCCATTTTGGAATCAAGCGCACCGGTTGGTTCGTCCGCCAAAATCAATTTCGGGTCGCCGGCAAGTGCGCGCGCGATTGCGACACGTTGCTTCATTCCGCCCGAAAGTTGTGTCGGTAAATATGTTTCAAAATTATCAAGTCCAACGCGATGCAACATTTCGCGCGAACGGCGAATTCTTTCATCTGGGGACATACCACGATACATCAAAGGCAACATCACATTGTCCAACACATTACGTTTTGGCAGCAAATTAAAATTTTGAAAAACAAAACCGATATATTCATTACGAACGGTTGCAAGTTCATCGTTGGTCATATTGGTTATGTCTTTGCCGTAAAGTTCGTATACGCCGGATGTCGGCGTATCCAGCGCGCCGATGATATTCATACATGTGGATTTTCCCGACCCAGACGGCCCCATAATCGCGACAAATTCGCCCGCAGAAATGTCGAAAGTTATATCAAATAAAACCTGTTGTCGTCCACCGATTTCCAATGGAAAACTTTTGCAAATTTTATTCATCGAAATTATATTTTCATTTTTCTTCATTGTTTTTAAAATGGTCCACGCCGGCGCGCCTGGGTTGCCGCAGAACTTGTCGATTGCCCCATGCGTCCAACGATAATACGGTCGTCTGGTTTCAATTCTTCGGATACAATTTGCGTTTCGGTTGCGGTGGCAAGACCTTTGGCGTATTTTATAAACACCGGTTTGCCATCACGCAGAACCGCAACATATTCCGCCGGTGTCACATTATCGGGCGCGTCCGTAATAATGTTTTTAAAATTCCGCACAAGAAATGCCGCATTTTGTGTTTTCCACACATCTTTGGCTTCGGATACAAGGATTGTGACAAACGCGGTCATGCCCGGCATAAGTGATAAATCAGAATTGTCCACATCAATTACAACGGTGTACACAACGACATTTGATGTTGTTGTTGGCGAAAGTCGAACCTGTTTCACAATGCCATTAAATGTTTTGCGCGGATACGCATCAACGGTAAATGTGACATTTTGACCTTCTTTGATTACGCCGATGTCGGCTTCGGATACCGCGGTTTCAATTTGCATTTTCGAAAGGTCTTCGGCGATTTCAAACAAATCCGGTGTTTGGAAAGATGCCGCAACGGTTTGACCTTTATCAACCTTGCGCGAAATAACTGTGCCATCAACCGGCGAAGTTATTGTCGCATATGAAAGGTTTGTTACCGCGCGTTCGTATTGCGATTGCATGCGTTTTACGCTTTGTTCGGCCTGTTCATAATTTGTTTGCGATTGTTCCATTTCGGCACGCGCAATATATCCAGAATCGTAAAGTGTTTTATTCCTTTCATAATCGTTTTTCGCAAGGTTTAATTGCGACTTTGCCGAATCCAGTGCGGCACGCGACTCGTCAACGGTGGCTTGTAACACCGACGGTTCGATTTCAAGTAATAATTGTCCCTTGGTCACGCGCGAATTATAGTCAACATAAATGTTTTCTATCGTGCCGGAAACTTGCGAACCAACACTTACAGTGTTCACAGGATTTATTTCGCCCGTCGCGGTTACAACATGTCGCATATCGCCACGCGTAACATTTACCGTAACATATTCGACTTTATCGCCGGTGGCGGCAATAATCCACCATATGCCACCAACGATTAAAATTATTATTACCGTCAATGACCACCATTTATGTCGCCAAAGCCATCCAAAAAATCGCCGAATAAAAGAGTGTTTTGTTTCCTTTGTCATTATTATTTTTCCTTTTCAATTTCGGATTTTATATCCCCAATGGAAAGCGCGACCGCCGCGCGTTTTACAAACAAATCGTACTTTGCGGCGTTGTTTTGTTTTTGCGCAGACACCAATTCAGATTGCGCCGTTTGCCAATCAAGCATTGTTGCACGACCAACCTTGTACATGCCTGCCGTCACATGTTCTGATTCCGTTGCTGATTTAAGTAATGTTTCCGTTTGCGATAAAACTGTTTGCGCGGTTTTGTAATTTTGGTATGCCGTAAATACATCAAGAATTGCATTGTCGTTTGCATTTCGCAGATTTTCCGTTGCACCTTCGTATGATGCGTTCGCGCCAAGAACACCATACATATTCGCAAAGCCCGCAAATATCGGCATAGATGCGCGGATACCTATGCTGCCACTGGTGTGCGAATTATCGTTATAAATGTAATCGCGGTTATTATCGTTCCATGCGATTGTTCCGGTCGCACTGATACTTGGCAAGTTTTTTAAAAACATGCTGTTGCGGCGGTGCCACGCGGCGTCTTTATTCGCCGAAGCACGCAATAAATCGGGGCGCTTTTCACGCGCAATTTCTATCAATTCATCAATACCATGGTTTTCATGTGGCGAACCGAAATCACCCGACATATCCGCAATTGTTATTTCATCATTCGCGGAAAACGAAAGTTTCGTCAGTAATGTTCCCTTTGCAATTTCACGATTGTTTTTCGCGCGTTCTAAATCCAAATCGCGACTTGCAAGCGTTGTTTCCGCCTTTAATACATCGGCACGCGCAACAACACCGGCGTTATATTTTTTCCGCGCGGTATCCAATGCCGTTTGCGCAACAACCCGCAAAGATTTTGCACTTTCAACATCGGCGTCCGCATTTAACAGCGCGTAATACGCACCAATTACGCCGTACACATAATTTTGAACACGGTCGTCATAATCGAATCCCATCGCACGCCATGTTGACGACAGTTGGTTTAAATCCGCCAATCTTTTGCCAAAATCAAAAATCAAATAAGATGCGGAAATAGACGCGCCATATTGCCATGCTTCCCAATCATGATTTTGATAGTTCTTGTTCATTGATGCACTGGCGTTGACCGCAGGCAAGTAATTTGCGTATCCGGCATTTTTGTTATACCGCGCAGATTCATAAGAATAATATGCCGACATAGTATCGGGATTGCGACATAACCCCAGTTCAATAACGGTTTGTAAATCAAGAACTCCGCTTGGAACATTTTTGCGGGACAAACAATCATCGTTCGCACCATACGCGAACGAACAGGCAAAAATAAGCAAAAAAGGAATCTTTTCAAAAACCATTATTTCTTGACCTTTTGGCGTTTTTATTATATATTTTTTATGTTGAAAAATAAATTTTTTTTGTTAGGATAAAATGGCTATTAATGGCTTGGTGGCAGAGGGGTTATGCAGAGGACTGCAAATCCTTGTATGCCGGTTCGATTCCGACCCAAGCCTCCAGATTTTCAAACAGAAACACCGGCGATTTGCCGGTGTTTTAAAAGGTCACATTTAGAGTATTTTTACACAAACTTGTAATTTACTTTGAAAGAACCGGTCCAGGTACCCAGGCAAGAGCACCATCTTTTTCATGAGCATAAGAAAGGAATTTCTTTTTTAGTAGGTTTATAGTCCCTTTGCTGTAATCAGAGGATATTTTCAGGTCTTTCATTCTATTTAGTATCAAATCCAATATATACGCACCTGATACTGCTCCCGACAACAAGTTTTCCTTAAACTCTTTGGTGTGTGTACCCCAAATGTTTTTTGCCTTTCCCCCTTCGTTGGTTTCGTATAAACCAAACGAGATAGGAATTCTTGTATCACATTCTGCAGGAACGTATTCTATTATTTTCAACATTATTGGGGAGGGCATTGAATCTTGTTTATAAAAAACAATGCTCATACATCTAGCTTCCGCGTTTTCCGCATTAGATAACGGATATTGCACAATCTTAGGAATACCGTTTATTTTAATATCATCTGCACCCAATATTACATCAATAAGGGGTTTATAATTCTGTTCTATTTGTTTCAATTGTTCTTTTTGTTTCGCGATTTCGTTATCAAAGTAAGTTGACTGCTCTTTACGATATTGTTCTTTTTCTGCTCGTATTTGTTGTGCTCTTTCTTCGGCTTCTTGTATTTCTTCAGCAGAAACTTTTGTCAAAGTCATTTAACAATCCTTTTGTTATAGAAATTAAACGGTTGGAGCTTAATAACAATCTGAACGAAACTGCGCGCCTTATTCTATATATTCGGCGCACTCCAACCTAAGGATTGGTAGTTTCATCCCATCATGTGGGACGCGTTCAGAAGGGGTTCTTATGCCCCAATACAGGCAGCCGCCCGTATCAACCGCATTATAGCATACTATTTTGACAAAAGCAAACCATAACACAGTATCTGATTTTACGAGCATCTTTGTCATTGCGGCCTCCGAGCCGCAATAGGGTTTCTGAAACAAGTTCAGAATGACAATAAAAAGCCCTATGGCGGACCGAGCCCGCCATGACAAACCACGTGACGTGCCTATTTAGCCCCTGCAAACTGTCCCGTTTTAATTATGCGTATAACAATACCTTGCAAAAATGTTGGAAAATTCTTAACCTATGCAACATGATAAGTCGTTTAATCTTAACGAATTTTCGGAATCATACTTCGTGCCGGTTTTCAACCGGTGGGCATCGTAATGTTATTATCACCGGCGCAAACGGCACAGGGAAAACCGCAATTATAGAGGCGGTATCTATGCTTGCCGGCGACCGCGGTATGCGTGGCGCACCAATGACCGATATTGCGCGCTTTGATGGCGACGGCGGTTTTTCTGTGATTGCGGAACTTTGCGATGATACGGAAATTTGCATCTACTTTAATAATGGCGATTCAAATCGGCACGCGAAAGTCGATGGCGATACGGCGACACTTTCCGAATTGGCGGCGCGCATGCGTATTGTGTGGATTACACCGCGCGAAGATAGAATTTTTATTGATGCCGCGGGCGACAGGCGCGCGTTCTTTGACAGACTCGCCGCAAGTTTTGATCCCGCACATGCGGGACGCGTTGCGCGACATGCGAAACTTTTATCCGAACGCGCGGGTGCGATAAAGGCGGGCGCGAACGCGAAATGGATTGACGCGTTGGATGCGCAAATCGCCGCAACGGCTGTTTCTATTGCCGCCGC
>JAZLCM010000054.1:0-7019 GCA_045614245.1 Candidatus Enterousia sp. | reverse complement strand
GAATAATTTTGCGTCTGCGTCTGCGCCGAATGCCATAAATCCGACCGGTTCAAAATCGCGATCGGATGTTATAACAATTTTTGTGTCGGGAATTGGCGAAACTATGACGGGCGCGTCCCAGTCATCGTTTGTTTCGGTGCCTTTGCAGCCAGGCATAAATGCCGGTGCGGTTTTCCTTTTGATGCCCGCGCGGCGAAACATGTCCATGTATTCTGCGTCCCAAAATTCGAAAACTTCGTTGTGCGTTGTCTTTGGATCCGCGTTACATGCGCGCAGTCCGGTTTTATTATCAATCGCGATTGACCGATGAACACTGTTCCGGGTCAGTGGCGATTTGCCGGGAATAAAATAAGATGCGACTTTTTGTGGGCAATATGGGCCGGCTATACCGCCACCGATTTCGCACATGTCGACCGTGATAACGTTAAGTTCCGGCATCATAAAGTTATTGTTTTCAATCGGTGTGCCGGTCGATGCATAATGATTTGCAATCGTATCCGCCAACGCGAAATATATTGGCGCGGCGGCGCGCGCGCCACTGAATGCGTTGTTTGGTGTGCCGTCAAAGTTTCCAACCCACACGATTAGAACAAAATCGCCAAAGATTCCCGCCGTCCATGCATCGCGATACGATGATGATGTTCCGGTTTTCCAGTAATGTTTAATCTGGCGCGGTTGATTTTTTGCAAATGGGATTTTCTTTGTTGGTGTCGTTTGCTGTGAAAGCATATCAAGCGTCAGGAAAAATGCTTCGGGTGATAAAATTTGTGTAATGGTTTCGTCGGGTGCGTCAATCGTTGTGCGTATCGCGCGTCGCGTGCCAAGGTTCGCCATAGTTGCATATATGTCGGCAAGTTCGAACATTGAAACTTCGGCACCGCCAAGCGCGACAGATATGCCGTAATGTTCGGCGGGTTTTAAATTTGAAACGCCAGAATCAGATAAAATTTTATGAAAATTCTTGGTCCCAATTTCGCGGACAAGGTTTATTGCCGGTATATTTCGCGAATGTGTCAATGCATCGTGTGCAAGGATAGGACCGTAAAAATCATTGTCTGAATTTTCCGGCGCGTAAACGCCAAAGTTCACGCGTGAATCGCGCAATAATGTCATGCCGTGTATCAATCCCATGTCGATGGCGGTCGCGTAAATAAGTGGTTTTAGTGTTGAACCGGGACTGCGTCGTGCGCGAACGCCGTCGTTTTCGCCGTATATATCGCGGTCAAAATAACTTGCCGAACCAATGTATGTGATAATATCCATCGTTTTATAGTTCAACAAAATTGCCGCCGCATTTGTAACGCCATTGGACTTTCGTGCCGCGATTTCGCGGGTGATTGTCTTTTCCATTTTTGTTTGTAATGCCAAATCCAATGTCGTGGAAATTTCAGATTTCTTTATTCTTTGCGTATTTAAAAAGTTTGTAAAGTGTGGTGCCAAAAAGGGCAGGTCGCGTATATTCTTGGTTTCAATCGGCATGTCCGCAAAGGTTAAAAGTTTTGTGTCATTCGGGTTTTCCGCAATCCACCGTTCAATCAAATTCTTGCGCATGGATTCAATGTTTTTTATTCCGGTCGGTGTGTTCAAGCCACGCTTTACCGGATTTTGCGGGACGGTTGCAAGTGTAATCGATTCTATCTTTGTCAAATCGCGTGCGGGTTTACCGAAATATATTGTTGATGCCGCACCAATGCTTTCGATGTTTCCGCCGTATGGCGCAAGGTTCAAATATGCTTCGATAATTTCATCTTTGGAATGAAACAGGTCTATATAAACCGCCAATGCGATTTGTTGCAATTTTCCCAAAAGTGTTTTGCTGTCTATGTCATATTTCAAACGCGCAACCTGCATAGTAATTGTTGATGCGCCGACCGGATGTGGCGTGCCGGACGCGTATTGTTTTATCGCGCGCCACATTGATATTGGGTTTATTCCAATATGGTTATAAAAATGTTTGTCTTCGTACAGAATAACTGCATTTACTATGTGCGGGCTTATTTCATCAAGCGGTGTGTAAATTCGATATTTATCATCGTCCGCAAGTGTTAAACGCAATAATTTCCCACTATGGTCATAATATGCACGTGAAAAAGAAATGTCATTCAATATGGGGGGGGTAAAAAAGAACCTGATGATTGCCCATATGACAACCAATGCGCCAATAACGATTCCGGAACGCACCAAGATTTTCTTAATTCGTTTCATTTGATACGGTGAATTTACCCTTGTTGCCGATGGCACGAATTTCCGAATTATACATTGCGGTGGCGGTTATTTGCGGAACCGTAAATTCACCTGCGACCGATAATTGGGCGCGATATGAAAACACCAAAGGCGTGCGACCTGGGTTTGTATAAATTAGTACGCGGTCTTCACGAATTTCACTAAAATCCATGTCGCCGGTCAAAGAATCAGATATTGGCGAAAAACCACCGGGCAACAAATCAGATATAACCGCGTTTTCGACATAGTCTGTATCGCTACGCGTGCGGATTGTAATTTTTACATCGATTATGTCGCCGATATTGCCGGAATGAATTTCATTACCGTCGGTGTCATAATATGTGCGTGTGACTTCTAAACCTTTGGACACAGATGGCGTTTCGGTTGGGAAGCCTTGTTGTACCATTGTATAGAATACTGGTTCTTTACATTTTTCACATCCTATATTTATTTTTGATGTCTTTTTAGGAATGTTCGCATATATTGTGCCAGATTCGTATTCTGTTTTTACCTTGGTCCCGTCGGCAAGTATCGATATGTTATCGGTGTCACCAAGGTTCATTTCATCGTTCCCGCCCGATGCCGCCATGACGATTGCCGCCGCAACAAAAGAATCGTAATTGCCCGCATTTATATAATCTTGGATACTGGACGGCAATTCAGCCAGTGCAGTGTCAAAATAACGATGCATTATAAATGTATAGATTGCGTCATTTGCCACATTATTATCGAATATGTTATCCATGGATTTTTTTTCGTCTGATTGATACTTTGAAACAAGGTTGAACGCTTTATCCGTTTGTTTTAACATTTTATACGATGCCGCAATGTATGTACCAATTGGACCGGATTTCCAATCTTTGATATTTTCGCCTGCATATTCTTCCAAAGAATCAATATAACTTGTCGTAACATAATCATTTAGCGTAAGGACATATATTGCAAATGCCTTTGCAAAAGCGTCAGACTTTGTCGTTGTGTTTTGACCCGCGTATTCGCGCAAGAAATCGATTCCGCGTGCAAACATGGATTGTGGAACATTAAACCCGCCGCGTCGCGCCAATGTTAAAAAGTTCATTACATATGCGGTTACATATGGTGTTGTATCACTTGTTAAATTCCCGACATAATCCGAACCGTTCGCCCACAAAGTAAACGAACCGTCATTATTTTGGCGATTGCCCAGGGTTTGAATGGTTTTTGCAATTTTATCTGTGGAATCTTTGTATTCTGTGCCAAGTAATTTATTTTCCGGCATAATGACATAGGGCAATGTCTTTGAAACCATTTGTTCCGTACAGGTATAATCATAATTTTTCAGATACATGAACAACGGGCGAATCAAAACAGATGGTGATTTAGAAATATATAATGTTCGTGCAAAATGTTCGTCATACATATCATTATCAAGATGGCGAATGGTCGTGTTTGAATCTTTCAAAAGTCCGGTTTGAATTTTTGTTGTAAATGTTGTGGCGGGTCTTATGGAAAGGTCCGTCGTGGTGCGACGTGATGCAATTGCGCGATTTTGTTCGTCGAATAATGTAGTCGATACATTGATGTCGGCAACGCCAAGTTCGGAACTTGCCATCACATCAAATGCCCAAAGTTTTTCAGTGTTTTCAGGTACGACCATTGTATTGGTTGTATTTTCAATCGTTAATAATTTATTGCTTGGTGTGGCATCGGTTCGTGCGGTTGCTTTGTCTCCGGATTCGGGGGTAAGGTTGGATATGATAGTGTTTACTGTAAATTTATCATTTGGTGCAACAAATGTTGGTGCAGATACAGATATAATTACCGGCGATTGAACAACCGTATTTGTATGTGCGGAACCAACAGCACCGTTTGATGCGGCGACGGCATAAATACTTATTGACCCGTTAAAGTATTCCGGAATTTCGAAACTTATGTTCTTTTTTTCATTTGCGGTTGTCTTTAATATACCCGAATAAAACGCAATAGACGGAACATTTTTGCGCGCAAAAGGATTGACCAGTGCCGATGATTCTAGTGCGAATTCGGCGGTTATATCATCACTCCCACCGGTTTTCGCAACTTCGCGCAGGATGTTATATTCCGGTAATAAAAGTGATAATATTTGTGTTGTTTGTACTTGCAATGCTGCCTTTTGAAAGAAATGTTTTATTGGGTTTGGCAAGTTATAATTGGCAACCTGTAAAATTCCGGTGTTTACTGCAAAAATCATAAGGTCTGCTTCTTTATTGGTTGTATATTCTATGTCCAATTTATTGTCGCGAATGTTTGACGGTGCGTCTAATTTAATATCAATTTTATGCTTGTCGATGTTTGTTGAAAAAGGTGCAACAGCATATGTGTACGGACTGGTAAACACGTCGCGACTGTTGATATTACGAACAAAAGAAACATTTACATAGCCTGTGCCTTCGAAATCGGTGGGCAGGGTGATTTTTTGGGTTGATGCGGTTGTGGTCGCGTTAAACCACGCATGTGCATAAACTTTATCGCGTTCGATGGTAATAAGACCTGTGCCGGTATATGGTGCAATAATTCCAACGTTTATAGTTTCGCCGGGTTTATATTCGTTTTTATCAAGTTTAATTTGTAATTCGGCATTTGCATCGCCCCCAAGTTCGGCATCTTCATCGGAAGCTACAAAGTATTCAATGTTTGCCAAAATGTTATCTTTTGTATCGGTTATTTGAATATAATATGTCCCACCGTTTTTTGTGTTCAATTCTATTTCTGTGCCGGTTTTTGGAATAGATAACAGTGTCGTTGATACAACGGTATCAAGTGAAACAGTTTTGTATTTGTAGTTATTTGTATAATCTTTGATAAGGCTTGTTAAATTTTCACGTTTTACCAATTTGATATTAAGATTATCAACATCTGTCGCTTTGGCATTGCTGTCCAATGCAATAAGCTTTATTTTATGTTTAGAATCGCGTGCAATATATGACAAATCTGAATCTGCATGATACCCAACAATATGTCCAAGGTTTGACACACGTGTCGCGATAGTGGTTTGAACACTTTTACCGTCGCCGGCTTCAAATCCACGGATATTAAGATTCAGCATATATGTGCCAATTGGAATTTCGCGATTGAAATCAACGGGTATTTTTGCGGTACCGTTTTCATCCGTTCGTGTGTCAGGCAATTCAGTTCTAAATGTTTGACCGGTGCGCGCAAATCCCCGTGATATAACGCCATCGGATGTGAAGTTCCCAGTAAATTTATATTCGCGATATTCGTCAAATGTGAAATTTATCGGTCGCAAAGTGGCTTCGGCGGATATGCGACGGTCGGTTGCCGGTGTCCCGTAAAGATTGTTTAGAAATACATTTGCGGTAATATCTTCGGGTGAAATCCACCCATTTGTGTTTGTTTCATCAATAGTGGCGGTAATTTTCATTGTGTCAGGCACAAATTCTTGAACCAAAAAAGAACCATTACTAATAGAATCTTGGATTCGTCCACGATTATTTAATGAATAGACCGCGACATCGTATTGGCCAATGGTTGCATCGGTGGATAATTTGTGTGTTATATCAAACATTCCGTCCGCGGCCAGAGAAACCTTTTTATCAAGAACCGTACGCCCGCGTGGGTCGGTTATTTCGATTTTTACGGGAATTTCCGCAACTGAAGTAAAATTTTGATTTTCAACAATTGTTCCAATTGTCACAGTTTCGTCGGGCCGATATATTCCACGATCAGAAAAGACAAATGCGCGCAGTGGGGTCGTGTTTGATGCGTATGTCCCGCCAACATCAAATTTTGAAAATTCTGTGGTTTGTTCGCCTTCGGCATTGTATGGGATAAAGGATACATCGTCATTATGACGGGCGACGATTGCGACGGGCTCTTTTTCATTTCTGTATTCGTTATTCGAAAAATGCGGAACATTTACGACACCATCTTGATTGGTTGACCCCGCCCATATTGATTGACCATTTCGACCAAGGACACTAACATCAATGTCTTTGGCGAGTTTGCCACTTGAAAGGTAAGAAACAAATATGACAGATGATCCGTCAAGATTTATCTTTCGAATTATTCCAAGGTCGGTTAGTAATATAAGTCTTGCGTCACCGTATTCTGCGTCGCCCTGGGTCGCGCCAGCTTTGATAACGAATATACCGGTTTGATCGTTGTATGTCCGGTCAAGGTATTCGCCAAGATTTATTGATGTATAATTTACGTGGTCACGCGCAGTGTTTGCAAAAGGTATCTTTTTTTGGAATACAACGGACATATCGTATGCATCGAACACCCATGGCGCACGAAATTCCAGATTAGAAAATAAATTATATGTTTGTGTAATAAGATGGTTTATTTCGCGCGATTCTATTTTGTATATATCAACATGCGCCGTATCCACACCACCACGTGCAACAAGCCCAAGTTTTTTATCGCCGGCAAGTGAAAGCAACGCGCCACGACCAACAATTTGAACGCTGCGTTTTGGAAATGCGACCGACATCACACTGGTTAATCCGTTTTTGGTCTTGAACCCGTTTTCTGATAATATATCCGGTACGATTTCTACATAGATATAACGTGCGACATCATCAGAAACATCATATGAAAAAGCGTATTGGTATGTTCCCGCCGGATTTATAAAATCGACATGTTTAAGGTCAAGTTTTTCGGATTTTTTTAATGTTTCCGGTGTAATTTCGTCGCGGGCCCAAGTGTGTGAAGCTTCATCAGGTTCGGTCGAAATATTTTTGGGTAATAAATACGCGGTTATGTATTTTGACCAATTTGTGTCTGGCTTTGCCGCCGCCGTCATATCCAAAAGTAAT
>JAZLCM010000053.1:0-1976 GCA_045614245.1 Candidatus Enterousia sp. | reverse complement strand
CTATACCGGTAATGTCGCCATTATACATGGGTGCATTTTTTATGTTGTCGCGAATAATTTCGTGCGTATGTTCAGTCGTATGCGTGATATAGCACACTGCATGATTATTATCCACGTCGCAACCGTCGGAAAACCAATCGTGCGGCGTGTCGGGCAATTGTTCTTCACACACCGAAAAGTCGATTGAATCGCGATAAATTCGTGCCGGTGTTCCGGTCTTAAGGCGGATTATATCAAACCCAAAATTGCGCAATACGCCGGAAATCGCCGTATCGGGCGATTGATATTCGCCATTATCCATAATTCGTCCGGACGGAATTTTTTCGCCGCCCATTGTGACAAGCCCGCGTAAAAAAGTCCCGGTTGTGAAAACCAAAGCTTTTCCGCCGTATACATCGTTTATAATTTTTCTATCTAAATCAACCGATTGCACTGTTTCAAATAAAACAGTCAAATTTTTATATTCTTGCAGAATTTTTACAACCGCGTTGTGATAAAGTTCGCGGTCAATCTGGGCGCGCAATGCCTGGGTTGCCGGCCCATGCGACGCGTTAAGTGTTCGAAAATGTATTCCCGCCATATCCGCCGCGCATGGCATAACACCGGCCATTGCGTCCATTTCCGCAACCATTTGCGATTTTCCCGGACCACCAATCGACGGATTGCAAGACATTGCCCCCAAATCAGATTCGCGCATTGTAATCAGCAATGTTTTTGCACCGCGTCGCGCCGCGGCGGCGGCGGCTTCGACGCCGGCATGTCCACCACCAACAACAATGACATCAAAGTCTTTCATTAAAACCGACCCAATCCGCCATTGATGTGCAAAACTTGACCATTGATATATGATGCTTCGTCACTTGCCAAGAATACGCACGCATTAGCAATATCGTCTGGTTCACCAAAGCGTCCCGCCGGAATTTGTGCCAAATAATTCTTTTTTAATTCTTCGGGCAAAACATCGGTCATCGGGGTTTTGATAAAGCCCGGCGCAATCGCGTTCGCGGTAATACCGCGCGATGCAACCTCGGCGGCGATGGATTTTGTCATCGCGATCATACCGCCCTTAGATGCCGCATAGTTCGCCTGACCCGCGCCACCAATCACACCGATAATCGACGCCATATTTATAATGCGACCAAATCGTTGCTTCATCATCGGCATAATCGCCGCACGACACATTTTGAAACAAGAACGCAGGTTCGTATTTATCACATTATCAAACTGTTCATCCGTCATGCGCATAAGTAATGTATCCGCGGTAATTCCGGCATTGTTGATTAAAACATCCAACCGTCCGCATTTTTCAATCGTATCCATAACCAGTTCTACCGCCGCGCCTTCGGTCGCCAAATCCGCCGGAATTTTGACATAACCGTCATCAAATTCGGAATCCAGTTTCGCAACATTGCGCCCGGAAACAACCACTTTCGCGCCCGCCTGCTTCATCTTTCTTGCAATTGCACCACCGATTCCGCCGGTTGCACCAGTAATTAAAACAACTTTATCTTTTAAATCGAACATAGTTTCCCCCATTATTTAGCCAGCCGTTGTTTTTCACGTAAAGTCTTGAAATACAAATTTCTAACGGCATCTACATCAGATTTTTCGTCCACGGTCAACTTTATGTCGTTTATCAACACATGAAGTGGTTCACGCCATTGCTTCGCGACATCAATTGCATAAGTAATTGCACTATTAACAGTCCAATCCGCACCCGGTTCAAAAGTATTTCCTTTTATTTCCATATTTACACCTCTAACTTTTTGCCTTCCATGTCGGCACAGATTCTTTTGGTGAGTCCCGTCAGCACCGCGCCCGGTCCGACCTCCACTGTTTCGGTTATGCCCAAATCGTGCATAGCCAACACGCTTTCGCGCCAACGCACGCCATGTGTCATCTGATAAACCAACGCCGCGCGTATTTCATCCGGGGCACTCATAGGCGCACATGTTTTGTTTGAAATAATCGGCGCC
>JAZLCM010000052.1:0-4830 GCA_045614245.1 Candidatus Enterousia sp. | reverse complement strand
CCATGCGAATTTATATATGGGCGGGATTCCGACTGGGACGTGATAAGCGATGATTTGGCGCGGAATATATATCGGCATAACCTTGTGTGCGAAACGATGGGAAAATAGTGTTTATTCACTGTACGATTCAATCATTGCCGCCGCGGCGTTTTGAATACGCATAAGACCCTGTTCATATTTATCGCAATCGCGCGATATTTGTGAACGGTACGCGTCGCGCATGTTTGACGCCATCGATGCGCAGTTCTTAAGGTGCGCCACACAATATTCGTGACCGGTAAGAAATACATTTTGCCCGCGGATTCTTTCGTCCGCCGTTGGCCATGTGATGTTCAGCGCGTTATCAAGGTTTGTCCATGAATTTTCACCGACATACCCGCCGATGCGTTCCATCCAGTATTCGTTCATTTCTTCGTCCGTCCATGTGCCACCACCGCGTAATTTTAATATCTGAATAATCATGTTGTTTATTTCATCTTGGTATTTGGAATCAATTTGCGCCAATTTTGCACTGCAATAACAGCGATTATATGCGGTTTGTTCGCGGACGCAATATCCGTCCATGCATTCGATATAACCCGCCAAACAACGCGTTATTGATACGGAATATGTGGGTGACGCGGTCGCGGTTTCGTTTGTGTTTATGCGGGCATTCGTTTGAACCACCCCGCGTTCGGTATTTTGCGGTGCGGTGCGTGGTGCAACGGTGCGCGCGGCGGTTGTTATCCCGGAACGCGCAACAACGCGACGCCCAGAATTAGATGAAGTCGTTGTTGCGGACCGTGCGGTGGTTGCCCCGGGACGCGCAACAACGCGGCGCGGCGCGGATAATTGTTTGGTCTTGACCACGACATCAATTGGATTATTTACCATTTCAACGGTTGTCCCGGGATTCAGTGCGGTTCGCATTTGATTGTTTAGATATGGGTACATATACGCATACGCGTTTGGGTCAACATACATTGCGGGCTTTCGAACGGCGGCATTGGCAACCGTCGTATATGCGGCAAAAAAAGCCAAGATAAGAAAATGAAAGAACCTTTCCATGTTTTTATTCTAATAGAAATTGTTAATTTAAGGCAATAAAAAAAACCGAAACTTTCGTTTCGGTTTTTGAATTATTTGGATTTTTTCCGTAAATACGCACTGCTAAGTAACAAGGCGATACTAGTTACCCATAATCCAGCTTCACGTTCCGGGGAAGCCAAATCTTCTTGGTACAGTTCGCGACGTGTCGGATTTTCTTTGCTTTTGATTGAAGGTGCCTCGTTACGGGCGTCAAATGTACCCGCCGTAAAAAGCATCGCGATTATTCCTGCGCCAGCGAGATATAAACTTAATGTTCTCATCGTTCCTTTTTTCATTTTTTACTCCTTTTGGTTATTTTTCTTTTGATTTGTTTAGAAGCCCAAAGCCACCGATTGCGGTTATTGCACCGAAAAATCCCAGGGCAACATATTTAGGGTTAGTCGGGCAAAATTCTTTGATAAAGGCTTGCTTTTCTGAAACGGTGGTATTTGTATTGGGTTGTGCCAAATTATCACCACAAATTCGGAGTGCTGCCCAAAGTATGCAAGCAAAGCCATTGGCAACAAGGAGTGCACCGCATAATTTTGTTCTGTTATCCCTTTTCATTTTTTTGCCTTTTTATCAAGTTACTTACAATATAATACAAAATATACAAATTGTCAAGTGGTAATTGTTTTTTGTATCAACAGGAAAAAAATAATGATTTTTAGGAATTTTTCCAGTATAATATCCCCCAGGAGAGAATGTATGAAACTATTTCCTTTGATAATTACGCTTTGTGTGCCACTTGTTGCGTTGGCGGATGATGATTGTGCCACGCGTCGAACGGTACCCGAAGGTGTTCAATCTTTGCAAGATGTTATTGAATTGGGGCTTTGTCGTAATCCGCAAACCGCGGCGGCTTATTCATCGCTTCGGGCAAGTCGTTTTAACAAAAATGCCGGTTATGCGAATTATTTGCCATCGATTTCGGCGGGGGTCAATGCCAGCAAGAATTTTGCACAAAGTTCCGATACTTTGCATCCAAATTATGATTGGGGGTATGGCGCGTCAATTTCGGCGTCTTATTTGATATTTGACTTTGGCAAAAGAACCGCCGATATGAACCAAATGATTGCGACTTATCGTGCGGCGGGATTTGATTTCAGTGAAACAATACAAAACTTTGTTTATGGCTTGGTTGGTTCGTATTATGAATTGTTAAATGCGGATGCGGATGTCGAAGCGTCCAAATCCGCGCTTACGGTGGCGCAAACCGCATATGATACGGCGAACAAAAAATTCAAGGCGGGCGCGGTTGCGCGTGCCGATGTGTTAAAGGCGGAAACCACATTGGCAAGTGCGAAATTGTCGCTTGAGCGGTCAAAAAATAATCGTGAAATTACCAAGGGAACATTGCTTACGAAACTTTCGTTTCCGGCGGATTCCGATATAACAATTGCCGATATGTCTTCGACATTTGGCACAGATGCGGAAAACGAAAGCATTGATGAACTTATCAAGGTTGCGCGTGAAAAACGTCCGGATTTATTAAAGGCTTCGGCGAATAAAGACGCGGCGTGGCATCGGCGCAACAGTGCGTTTTTAAAGAACTTGCCGTCTATTTCTGCGTCGGCGTCTGTGTCGTGGAATGATGATGCGTTGGGTGATGTGTTCAGTCCGAATTCAAATAAAATAAACGGTTCGATTGGTATTCGTGCGTCTATGCCGATTTTTGCGGGGTTTGCGAATATGTATGGCTTGCGCGCCGCCGAAGCGGACTATGATCGTGCAAAGTATAACGAACAACAAACGATAAACGCTGCAGAATTAGATATCTTTACCGCGTATAATAATTATAAAACTGCGCAGACGGTTTTGGAACAAACCAAGGCGTTATTAAAATCTGCGACCGAATCGGAAAAAGTGACAAGTGGTATGTACAAAGTTGGGCGTGCAACTATGCTTGATTGGCAAACTGCGCAGTCTGAATTGGTTTCCGCGCAAAAGCAAAATAATGCGGCAAAATATGATTTGTTTATTAAACGCGCGGCTATGGCGTTGGCCATTGGTGATTTGAAATCTGAACTTGAAGGTGGAACGGATGAATAAAAAAAGAAAAAGTTGGATACGGCGGCATAAGTGGTTTTGTGTCGCGGGCGTGGTCGCGCTTATTTTGATTTATGTGTTTATGGGGACGGCGTCCAAGGTCGCAAAAAAAGATTTTGTGACTATGGATATTACGCGCGGCAATTTGTCGCAAACTGTGACGGCAACGGGTGAAATTCGGCCATTGAATACCGTAAGTGTTGGGTCCCAGGTATCGGGGACTATTTCCGAAATTTTTGTTGATTATAATTCAACCGTAAAACAGGGCGACAAATTATTGGAAATTGAACCGTCGGTGTTAAAGGCATCGGTTGATGAAGCCGAAGCTTCGCTTGAATCTGCAAAATCGCAATTGACATTGGCGAAAAGTAATTATGACAGGAATAAATCACTTTATGATTCCGGCTATATCGCGCGTGCGGAAATGGAACAATCGCTTTCTACATATGAACAGGCGGTGCAATCGGTAAAGCGTATGCAATCGCAGTATGATAGGGCGGTGACAAACCTTGGGTATGCGACGATTGTGTCGCCGGTTGATGGGACCGTTATTTCGCGCAAGGTTGATAAAGGTCAAACGGTCGCGGCATCTTTCCAAACGCCGGATTTGTTTGAAATTGCCGAAGATTTAACAAAAATGCAAATTGAAACTTCGGTATCCGAAGCGGATATTGGCGTTATAAAGCAAGGACAAAATGTCACCTTTACCGTTGACGCATATTCGGGTCAGACTTTTGAAGGTTTTGTGCGCCAAGTTCGTCTTTCGCCGACAACGACATCAAATGTTGTGGTTTATACGGTTGTTATCGATGTTGATAATTCAGATTTACGACTTATGCCGGGAATGACGGCGTTTGTGACGATTATTGTTAATGCGGCACGTGATGCATGGAAAGTGCAAAATTCCGCATTATTATTGCGCAGTTTTGATGGAATTGTTGAAATAAGTGATGAAAATGTTACGCCGGCAAATCACTTGGCGATTAAACGCGGGGCCAAGATTGTACTTGTTCCATATACCAAGGGTTTGGTTACCGCAACGGAAACGCAGATTATATCTGATGATATAGAAGAGGGCGACAAAGTTGTTATCGGTTATATGGGACAACAGAAAAAGACCGCAAGTCGAAATGGTAACAATCGTGGCGGTGGCATGATGGGCGGTGCACCGGGCGGTGGCGCGCCCGGCGGCGGACGGCCAATGTAAAGGTGAATTCCATGAAAAAAACGCCGGTTATTTCGCTAAAAAAAATCTGTAAAAGTTTTCCGTTGGAAATAGGTGGTGAACAACAGGTTTTGTTTGATAACACTTTTGAAATTATGCCGGGTGAATTTGTTGCGATTATGGGACCTTCGGGTTCGGGTAAGTCAACATGTATGAACATAATTGGCGCATTAGATACGCCTTCGTCGGGTGTGTACGAATTGTACGGCAAAGATATAACGACGCTTTATCCCGATGAATTGGCCAAGGTGCGTAATGAATACATTGGATTTGTTTTTCAAAACTTTAATTTGTTGCCAAAGCGCAATATCTTGGACAATGTTATGTTGCCGTTGATGTATCGTGGATTGCCCATGGATGAACGGATTTCGCGTGCGCGTGAAATGTTAAAGCTGGTTGACCTTGCAAACTTTGAAACATATTTGCCAACGCAACTTTCGGGCGGTATGAAGCAACGCGTTGCGATTGCGCGCGCACTTGCGGGCGAC
>JAZLCM010000051.1:0-4201 GCA_045614245.1 Candidatus Enterousia sp. | reverse complement strand
CCACACAGCGACAAAGTTTACATGTTGCGCAGGGAATTGCGTAACACCATGTTGCCCATTTAATGCGCCGGGGACAAATGTCTCGTTATCCAATGCGGTATTATCAGCATCCGCAAGCCATCCAACAAAGCCAACAGAATTTGCGGGTTGTGGACAATTTACCTGGTCATCACCAGTGCCAACACCACGCACAACAACCCTTTCATAACCCGGGGTATCATTTTCGCCCCCTAAATATGAATTAACCATATCAGTCACAACCACAGAACCATTCGTACTACAACGATAATAAGCATTAAAATTGTTGGTAACATATACCGCATTAAATGTCGCATTACCCCAAGCCGACTGGTAAAGATAATCTTGCCCTGGGGTATAAGAATAGATTCCGTTTCTGGCCCATATTGAACTACCCGACGGATTACCAAACCATCCGGTTGCTGTGGCGGCCGGCTTTAGCGCGCAACTTGCCCGCGACGGTGCGGTAAACGACTGTCCATCGGTCAGTGTCATTGTCGCGACGGGCGCCAGTTGTTCATACATATCCGCATCATCGGATATCCCCATATACCTTAACGCATTATAGGTATCATCCGACGGTCTGCATGTAAATGTTACGGTATAGCCTGTCACCTCTGGTGTGCAATTGCCGTTGTCATCGTCTTCGTAACCTGTGTCACAGGTATACTGTGCAGTAAATGTTATATTTTGGTTTGGCCATGGATTGATTGTATCCGAACTGTTCTGATTGTAAACGGGACTTAGTGTTTCATTAGACACCCACCCATTAAACACATATCCTGTATCGGCGATACAAGGAACATTTGGAAGTCCAAAGTTCAACACTGTATATGATTCGCCGGCGACCGGTTCTGTCGGGTCGGTATAAGAACCAGATTTATGACCGGTTCCATCATCGTAAGACCCGTGGTCGCCACATTCGTATGTCGCATTATATTGGCACGAACCAACCAAGGTCAAACTAACATTATTCCAATCTGTATCAAATGTTATGGTTTTAATTACACTTGGGTCTGATGTTGTTCCTTGATCGTCTTCAAAGAAATTCACCGGCAACATGTTGTTTTCATCCATTGCCTCACTTACCGCGGTCGGTAAATCTCCATTGGATTCCACAAGAAAACCCGTGGTAACGAATGTCCCATTGTTTGAACAGGATAAATAATTGACACAGTTTTCTTCAAATGCTTGCTTTATTTTTTCGGAAATATCATCCCCAGAATTCATAGGAACATTAAAATACGCTTGCCCGTCGGCGCATGCAAGTTTTATTTGTGAATATTCACACGACCCAGATGAATTTACAATCTGGTTGGCACCACACCATTGGGCATATAACGTTGTGTCACTATTAACCACCCATGACCCCGTCACATTGGTGTTTTCCTCTAAATAATTATTGGTATTAGTATCGTGCTTAAATATCATCTGACCATCATTGACACCGGTAAAATATCCCTTAAATGCCAGATTGCCATATACCGGCTTTTCAACCTGAACATTGGTATATTGAGTTTTACAGCTTGCATCAGAATACCAGTTTGTTCCTTTGCGGTACAAGTCCAGTTCACCGTTGGGCGAACGCCCATTCATATCAGCAAATGAAATTTTATAACAACCGACGCTATTCGACTCCACACACCTTGGTCGCAATTCAGTTACCCTTGTACCCCGCGCCCAATAAGGCGATTGACCAAAACTGATACCGCCATTATCGAAAATATCGCCATAGCTTAGTATTCCTGTATTTTGATCACCAGCCGTAGTTCGAAAATACCAACCATCAACAACACGATTTTCTCCTTTACAACACGGGGTCTTTGATCCGGTAATACAGCAACGCTCTTTTAGTGTTGTTTCATCACCCGGACCGGTATATGGATCATCCGTTGATAGACCATCAACCAAGGTTGGCAACGGTCCAGTTAAATCCGGGTCCATATCAGGTTCCGGTCCGCAAAGCATCCGGTATCCATCAAATGTATCGGTTCCATCGCATGCCGTATTGCCTTTGCACATCCAATATGCCTTAAGCACGACCGCCTGGGCACCCGGCTCAAAGCTCGCACCCTGAAATTGATAAGCCTGGTTAAATATATATTGGTGTTCGCGTGTTTCGTAATATCCCTTGAACGTCGCGTCTTCTATACCGGGCAATTCTAATTGCCCGGGGGCTGGTGACCCCGCATACTCCCCAGTGCAATTATCATACTTAAAGAAACCGACTTTACCATTTTCGGTGTACAATATAGGGTCGGTGTCACCAGGGTTCACAAAACTACCGCCACTATGGTCAAATATGACCGGGTTACACGATTTGTCACAAGAATATAGTGCAACGAATTCGACACTTTCCTGACCACATAGCGCATTCCATAAATCCGGCGATGCGACCGCATTTCCGGTCTGACCATAGTATTTATTACTGTTGTAAAAGTATCCAACGAATGTGCAATTGTTGTTACTCGGTGTTGGTATACAATTTCCTGGTAACCGGTTCCCGGGAACACCACCGGTAAAATTAATTGGATCACAGTTCTCGCTAAATGTCCCCTGGGTACCCGAATTAAAACTCAAGGTTACATTGCACGATTCATTTGGAATGGCAACCCAATGTGCATAAATAGTTTCGTCCTCGTCTGGCCAGTAGCCGTCACCGTAATTAGACACAACCGGATTATCGTCAGAATCTGCATCGCGGTACCAACCCACAAACTCATACCCGGGACATGACACAGCTGGATTTTCCCCACTTGTGGTCGGAAAGTGAACAGGACCATACCAATCGCGGCCCCCCCATAAACCGTACCATGTTTGATTAGTAGTGTACGACCCGGCCGCACTTAACCCTTCCGCAGTGATGCGATTGGAGGTGGTGGTAGTCTGCCCCCCATTGATATATGGGTCGCAATTTCCTGGGGTACAATTAGAACTTTCATAATACCCAAGGAACCCCCATTTGGCATAGTCCGTTATATTCTCTAACGAACTATCGGCTGGACAATTTGGAACAAATGTCACCACATGGTAACGTTGTGGCGGCACTATTTGGTTACCAGTGGACCCTGGGGTTAAAAAAACTCTGTCTGAACCATTCAGATAATATACTTGCCCGTTTTCAACATAAAGTTTCCTGGTTCCATATTCCCAGTTTATACAATTACCCTGGATATCATATTCCACACACTGAACCGGATCAATATCTAAATTTATTGTTACATCGGCAAATGCGGCACCAAAATCCGCACCAAATAAAATCGCCAAAACACCCAGAAATCGTAGAATTTTCATGTATTCTCCCTTTCGTTTGTAACTATCTTAGAAAAAAAATTACCATGTTGGCAAGGGAAAAATTTTCATTTTTTTTTAATTTTACAATCACAAAAAACCACGCCGTGCGAACACGGCGTGCACGATTTTTCAATTATAATTGAGAAATCAACATGGTGGGTTATGTAGGACTCGAACCCACGACCAAAGCGTTATGAGCGCTCCGCTCTAACCAACTGAGCTAATAACCCAACGCGCGCATTATTATACATTTTATTTTATGTTGCAAGCAAAAATTTTTATGCCAAAATGTGCGCATGTCTGAAATCGTTCCCATTTTAAGTGATGAACAAATGCGCGCCTTTAATACAATTGAAAAGACGCATTCGAATGTCCTGATTTTGGGCAGTGCCGGAACGGGAAAATCGACATTTGTGAACTATTTGAAATCCGCGACGGCAAAGCGCGTTGTATGTGCATGTCCAACCGCGGTTGCGGCACTGAACATTGGTGGGCAAACGATACATTCATTGTTTCAGATTCAACCGCGCGATTTTGTGTTTCCGGAATTTTTGAAACTAAAGGCCAAAGTTCGAAACATTTTGACCGCGACTGATGTTTTGATTTTAGACGAAGTATCCATGATTTCGCCCGATGTGATGGACGCGATGGATATACTTGCACGCCAAGCACGCCGAAACAATGAACCTTTTGGTGGGATTCAGGTTGTGGCGATTGGCGACCTGTTTCAATTGCCACCGGTTATAACGCGTGATGCAACCGATTATTTTCGTCAGGCATACGAACATGAACGCGCGTATTTCTTTGATAGCAATGTTTATCGGCGTGCGGATTTTGTGCGTTTCAATTTCGACCTTGTATATCGGCAAAGCGATACGGCATTATTGGA
>JAZLCM010000050.1:0-2597 GCA_045614245.1 Candidatus Enterousia sp. | reverse complement strand
TTACCTGGTACGGGATTTCATCGACAACAATCGCCTCGTGATCATGGAATTTTTCAGTATGTGTTTTCGCACGAATTATGATAGAACCGCGCCCCGTTGTGTGCGCTTTATACGCGCCGGTGCGCCCCATAATAATTGCGCCCGTTGGAAAGTCCGGTCCCGGGATAATTCCAAACAATTCGTCATCAGACAAATCGCGATTATCCAATATCGCCAAAATTCCATTGCAAATTTCACCAAGGTTATATGTCGGTACATTTGTCGCCATACCAACCGCGATACCCGAACCACCGTTCACCAAAAAGTTTGGAAACTTGGTTGGCAAAACAACCGGTTCTTGCAAAGTTCCGTCAAAGTTCGGTTGCCAATCGACGGTGTCTTTGTCCATGTCTTCCATGAGTGACGCGCCAAGTTTGGAAAGTCGTGCCTCGGTATAACGCATGGCGGCGGCCTTGTCCCCGTCGCGCGAACCAAAGTTACCTTGACCTTGGACCAACATTTCGCCCATGGAAAAATCCTGGCCCATGCGGACCATGGCTTCGTATATTGAACTATCGCCATGCGGGTGATATTTACCCATAACATCACCGACAATACGCGCAGATTTAACCGTTGGCTTGGTCGCCGGCGCAACATCGTTCATAACATACAGAATACGGCGATGCACCGGTTTGCACCCGTCGCGAACATCAGGCAACGCGCGGTCGACAATAACCGACATCGCATAGTCCAAAAACGATGTTCGCATTTCATGTTCAATCGAAGATTGTGGAATTTTGATTGCGTTTATTTCATTTGTATTTTCAATTTCTGACATGACTGTACTTTCCTTAGTTTCTGATACGGAAAAGATAGCAAATTTTTGCGGTGCGGGTCAAGAAATAAAGCGTTTTTATTCGCATAAATTTACAATTGACAAAGATATTATGCGTGCTATTATATCAACAAATATTAAAACAAAGAGTTTTATAATGGCAGAACAAAATGTACAGGGTGTACCCGTTGTTTTGACGATTAAACACATTAAAGACATGGTTTCTTACCCTATTGCCTTATTATCGGAATCCGAAATCAACGAATTTTTATTGAAAATGGCCGGAGTTAAATTTTGCTCCAAATGTTTTTACAGTGCAAAACTTAACAATGCACATCATTTAGGACAACAAGAAGTCACAAGGCAATTAGAATTTATATGTTTCCTTGATGGCAAGCGCTCTTGTGTTTTTGGTTACGAACAAGAAGAGCTATGTCTTGATAGAATAAAATCTCGCAAATGTTCCGACCCGTTTGTGACTGAACACATATTGCCACTTTTGGGAAAGAAAAACGAAAAATAAAAAGGATAAAAAATGGAAGCAACAGCCACGAAATCAACAATATTCGGACCGTTTTGGGGTATATTTGCTTCATTGTTCGCATTTCACCTGGTGTTATTGGCGCTGGAAAAATTGGGACTTGTAAAAAGTAAATAAAATATTTGCTTTTTGATAAAACCTATGGTTAAATATATGCACAAAAGGATTTGAAATGGCAACTAAAAGAACATATCAACCGTCAAAAACTCGTCGTATTCGTACGCATGGCTTTCGTGCGCGCATGGCGACCAAGGGTGGACGTGACGTGTTGAATCGCCGCCGCGCAACGGGTCGTAAAAGGATCGCGGTTGCGGCTGAAAATTAAAAAATCGCCAAATGGCGATTTTTTAATTTAGTGTTAGTGATTAGTGTTGAACAACTTTAAAAAACGGATGCCTTTGCATCCGTTTTCACTAAACACTGACACTAAACACTATCCACTAATTTTTCCATTTGTTGCGGTGATGTCGGCACCGATTTCGATTTTGCCGCCGGCCTCGCGCACAATTAATTCGCCGGCGCACACTTCGGCGAAATCAAGTGTTCCGGACATAAAGGCGTCAAACTTACCCGCGGCAACCCACGCCAAATCCATCGCCGGGCAACCGGTTTGACGAACCGCGCCCACACCAAACGGATTACCCGAAACGCCGTTATACGCCGCCGTCATATCCGCCGCATCTTTGATATTTGAAACCTTGATACGCGCCGAATGAAATGCCGAATACGCAAATGCGCCCGCGCCCGATTCCGCATAATATAAATATTCATCAATTGGGGAATAAACAAGTGCGATTTTTGTTTCATAACCCGTCCGCAGTGCAAGCGATATTGCAAATCGCGGATTTGCACGAACGAAATTTTCCGCCCCCGAAAGCGCAAGTACGAATTCGTCGCGCCCGTCGCCTTCACGCGTTAAATTCGGGGTCAGTAAACCCGCCGCGGGCCGCACAAGTGATAAATCGGATAAAATTTCTTCTTCGATTCGGGCGGCGGCACGACGGACAAAATCACGCGCCCCGCGCAGTGATTGTTGCAGGTTTTCAACTTCACCAAAATCGTGACGCAGACCTGTTGCCGTCCTTTGCAACGCCATAAACATTTTGTTCAGTTCCGGCGAACCCTTTATCAACAAATCCATAATGCGCCCCCCAAGTGCATAAAAATTCTTTAGAAATCAAATCCGGCAAATTTCTTTTTAAATTCCGCAGTTCTGCGGCCCTTTTCACCAGCGTTCGAACG
>JAZLCM010000049.1:0-25911 GCA_045614245.1 Candidatus Enterousia sp. | reverse complement strand
TTGTCTGGGCCCCCAGTGGCACATAGTTTGTGGTGCTGGTTTGCGTGGGAAGTTTATTTTGTTTCAAGGCAAGGGAATTTGCCAAAAATTGCCCGTCTATTAAATGTGTGCTACTTCCGGCCCAATTGTTTGTATCATTTCCGAATGTTGAATTATATGCATTGATTGCGTTGATGCGATTGGCGCCATTGTCGGCGGTACCATTGACGGTAAATTCCCAAGGAAGCGACCGCGACCGAACATTCTGCAATGCTTCCGCCACGGCGCGAACGGTTGGAACAAAATTGTCCATTTCGGCACCATAGCTACCACTACTGCTATAAAATTCCAGAGAACCCTCACCATCATCAACTGTCTGATAATCCAAAATACCAATTTTATTACCAAGAATGCCATCGGTGCCACTGGCGCCCGTTCCATACGATACAAGTGCTGGGACATAGATGTCAGCTACATCATTTTCACCATCAAAGAACAACACACGGCTGGTTGTGATTTTGTTTTGTTTTAACGCAAGTGCACTTGCCAATGCGGTCGTATCAATTATTTGATCGTTTGTTTGATACAGCCAATTTCCAGCCGTATGTGTGGACGATGCGTCAAACGTGGTGCTGTATGTATTTACCGCAGCGGTTTCAGCCGATGTCCACGACAGTGTTGCAGTCGCATTGTTTATAAGGCCAGCCAAATCTGCATATGTGTCTTTCAGTAATTCAAGTGATACCAAAGCACCAGTGATGTAGCCGTTGTTCGTGTTGGCAAAAATGGTCCCGGTGTCAGCACCAAAGTTTGATCTTTGAAAGTCTTCTAGACTTGTTTGACCCTTAACATAGCTTATCACGGAATCTGCTCTGTTTTTTAATGTTAATGGTGCGCTGCCACCACCGGTGATATAACGATGACCAACATTGCCCTCTGTGACCAAGTCAATTGTCTGCCCCCCCGTTGAGCCAAGTGTTACGGTACCGGTGCTGTTACTCCATGGTGCCGGCAGAATGTCTTGTTTCGCATTCAGTTCATCATATAGAAGCGAAAATTCATCAGCAACCAGCCCAATGGTCGGAACTAAATCATCACGACCCTCAAAATCGACAATACCATTACCATTCGGTACATTTCCAAGACTCAAAAGCCCCACGGAATCACCATTTAATTCTGTTCCGGAGGTATTTGTTGTAACAATCGCAGGAACATATACATCATCCTCTATTCCATCCGAGTCAATAACCAACACCTTGTCCGTAGGGATTTTATCCTGTTTCGTGTCAACATATGCCTTGCTTGCGACGGTTTTCTTTGCGGCGATTAATTCCGGGTCCGGGTCGGTTGCAAATGCAGATGTCGTCGCCAAGACGGCAAAAATCGCAGACAGAGACAAACCAAAAAAGCCCCTAGAAAATCGCCCCGATATTAGACGACCACGATGTCCAGCACCGCGCGATGTATAAAAAACAGCCCTTGTTTTCATGCTTTGTCCCCTTTCCCGTCAACCTTTTATGGGATTCCCTTCGTATTCGTTTTGAATTATAACAGAAATGCTTTTTTTTATGCAAGCACTTTTTTGTTGGGATTTTGTTACTATACACAACCAACGGTTTTTTCTTTATAATTTGCTTATGACGCGCGTAAATGTGATTCCGCCATCCGAACTTTCAGACCAGCATTTAATTGCCGAATATCACGAATTGCCCCGCGTGATTAAACAAAAAATCGACACATCCGGCGCGCCGGGGTGCTTTGTTTTGGGCGCGGGGCATATGCGTTGGGCGCGTGCGCATTGGAAATTTACTTGCGACCGGTTCTGTGAAATATGCGCCGAGATGAAATATCGTGGGTTCAATGTGAACTTTGCGCCGGAAAGTTTGCGGGAATATGTGTGCAATATCTGTGGCGACGGCGAATATGTTGTAACGAACGCCGACATAAAAAAAATCGCGAACGAATTCGCGAAAAGTATAATAAAAAACCGGAATTTTATCGGTGGACGCGTCGAAAACGGCCAGACTGGCTATGACTTTAATAGTCTTGCGCGGGATTTTTCCCATTCGCGACGCTTTATCGTTTCACGCTTGTCCGCGCGGTTTTTACCATGCCCGATGCCCAGTAAAACCTTTAACCGACCACGATTATTAAAATATAGTTTCAGCGGGTAAATTGTCGCACCGCGGTCATTTAGCCGCCCAATCATGCGATTTATTTGCGCCCTGTGCAGCAACAACCGACGCGTACGGCGTTCGTCAAAGTTCGCAATACGCGCCGCCGTCGGCAACTTTTGAATTTCCACACCCGCAAGGTATAAATCCGTTCCGCGCCGTTGTACAAACCCGTCAACAATCGTGACCAAACCATAGCGAATAGATTTAACCTCGGCCCCGGTGAGTTCGATGCCCGCCTCTATCGTGTCTTCGGTAACATAACTGAACCGCGCTTTGCGGTTTTCAGAAACGGCACCAAATTTTATCATACTGCGTGGCATGTTAAATCTTTATCTTTGGGTAGAGTTTTTTTGTGTTCTCGATTACTATATCACACATTTTTTCAAATGGAACATTTTTTATTTCCGCCAAAACACGCGTCGTGTCAACCACATAGGCGGGCTCGCAAACACAGCCGCGGTGCGGAACCGGTGCACAATACGGACTATCGGTTTCAACGACTATGCGGTCAATTGGAATACGTGCAAATGTGTCGCGAATGTCCGCCGCATTCTTAAAGGTCAAAATGCCACTTGCCGAAAAAAAGTACCCGCGATCCAACATTTTCTTTGCCAAATCATAACTTGATGTAAAACAATGCATGACGCCGTAAATATCCGAATAGCGCGATAGAATTTCAAATGTGTCGCTTTCCGCATCGCGCGTATGAATTGCAACCGGAAGCCCCGCACGACGCGCCATGTCCAGTTGTTTTTCAAACAATTCGATTTGCGCGTTCCGCGTATCCGCGGCCATTTCGTGGTAATCAAGCCCTATTTCCCCGACCGCCAAAACCCGCGGGTTCGCCAAAATTTCATCCGTTATATAATCCGTCGGATTCACACCCGCGTGTTCCGGATGGATACCAATTGTTGCAAATATATTTTCGCGTTCGTTCGCCAATTTCACCGCCGGCAATATATCCACCGGATCCGCCGTTGGGCATATAATATATTTCACACCGGCATCATGCGCGCGCGCAATTACCGCATCCATACCGCCAACCGATGAAAAATCATAGGTCAAATGACAATGTGTATCTATAAGCATTTTTGTATTTCCAGGATTATTTTAAATATCGATATTTCCGGTTCCAGATTGACGCGGTTTATGTCCGCAATCGCCCTTGTTGCGACCGGGTATAATTCCGCCAAATTAAAGTGCGCAATGACATCAAGCAAAATTCCATAAAGTTCCGGCGACGGCGCAATTTGTCGTGCTATATTCATCGCATCGGATGCATTTGCATGCTTGTTCGTTACGAACCCAACCAAACTTTCATATATTGCATCACCACCCGATTGCTTTAAGTTCGCAATACGACCAAACGACCCATTGGCAAGGCGCAAAGTTTCATCATCTATACTTTCATCCGGCATAAAGCGCGCACAAAGCCGGCGCAAATCGGCAATCGACAATGGGCGCATTTTTTCAACCCGCGCACGCGACCGTACGGTCGGCAGAACACTTGATAACTGGTGCGTAACAAGCAAGAATAATGTCTTTGCCGGCGGTTCTTCCAATAACTTTAATATCGCATTTGCCGCCGCGGTGGTAAGTGCGTCCACAGAATCAATCAAAACCACGCGCCATGCCCCCGACATAGATGAAAGTTGCATCTTTTCAATTGTTGCGCGCACCGTATAGACCGATATAGATTTGCCATCTGATTTAACGCGACCATCTTTATCAATATTGCGGTCCATGTCTATGATAAAAAAGTCCCCGATATTGCCATAGACCATGCGCGCAATTTGATACGTCAATGTCGCCTTGCCAATACCGCGCGGTCCACACAACATCCAAACCGGATGCAATGGATGCACATCACGATTTGCCCACGCATTCATAAAGGCGTTCAATGTCGCATCGTGTCCGATGGTATTATTATTGTCCATCGGATGCGGAAATTCGTAAACGGGGACATTTGATTTTCGTGCCATACTAACGCCCCATAAGCATAGTCACAATATTACGCCATGCACGCGCCAAGAAACGAACACGACCGACATTATTTTTTGCAACCAGGTTAGTTCGCGCAATCACATCGCCGTTGCGTTCCGCGATAACTTCGCCCAATACATCACCAGCGCGAATTGGTGTGGGCATTGGGTCGGTATATCGCGCCAAAACGCGAACACCGGATAAACCAGATTCCTTTGGCACAGTAATCGCAAGTGTTTTATCAACCGTTCCCATAACCGTACTTTCACGCCCATACCATGTTGGTACCGCGACCACATCGTCACCCGGGCGATAAAAGACCCGCGTTGTTGTTGTAGAAAAACCATGCGACAGCAAATTTTTCATTTCTGCCGCCAATGCATCATGCCCCTTGCCATGAAAGCCATTTATAACACCGATCAAACGACGACCGTTTGATATCGCACTTGCGACCATGCCGTATCCGCCCTTGTCCGTATGTCCGGTTTTAAGACCGTCCGCCCCCGACATTATGAACAGCAATTTATTATAATTCACCGTATGCGTTTTTCCCCAATCACGACACCAGTCGGTTTTATATTCGCCGAATTCGAACCTTTTAGTTGCGAACATTGGATATAAATCCGGATAGTCCGCAATTATATGATATGCCAGGGTTGCGAGTTCCCGGCTTGTCATCAAATTTTTATCGTTGGGCAAACCACTTGCATTACCAAATGTTGACTGTGGCATGCCGATCGAACGCGCCTTGGCGGTCATTAGATCGGTGAACTTTTCCTCGGTTTCGCCAAGTTTTTCCGCAACAACAACCGATGCATCACCGCCCGATAAAACAATCAGACCCAAAATTAAATCACGAACGGATATATCCTGGTCCGCCGACAGACAAATCTTGCTTGCCGGGTACCAAAGTGGATTTTGATAGTCCGCATTTTTGCCAACCGGAAAGCGGTCGTTCAAAGATACGCGTCCCGATTTAATTTCATCAAACAAAACCGCAAGTGTCATCAATTTTAACATCGACGACGGTGGCATAAGTTCATCCGCGGCCACCGACACAATTTCCGCACCGGAATCATAGTCGATTAAAAATGCAGACTTTGCCTTGGTTTTATATTCCGCAAACGCGGGCGCAGCACAGAAAATCAATAAAAATGCGATTATTTTTTGTTTCATGATACATGTATCATAACAATATCAATTCGCTTTTCAAAGTGTTTTTTTAATTTGATTTTTGTCTTGTAGGGGGGTAAAATATCCCGGTGCGAAATCAAAGGGGGTGGCTATGTTTGATACGGAAAAATTAAAGTCTTTTTCTTGGATAAATGTTGGGAACCCCGATCATGATGACTTTGAAAAACTCCAAGATGATTACAAAATTGACGAAGATACAATATCCGATATTTTGGACCCCGATGAACAACCCCGCATAGAGGTTGAAGATGATTACAAGGTTATAATTGTCCGCTTTCCGATTGTGAACCGCGAAACGGACACGCAATGGCACACCGAACCGCTTTCCATTATTTATTCGACCAATCGCGTCATTACCGTTTGCCGTAAACGTTGTGATATTTTGGATAAAATCAAAAAGGATGAAAAGACTTCGCGCGAAGAATTTATTTTGAACATTATGTATTATATCGCAGAATCATACTTGCGTTGTTTAAAAGAACTAAACCGTCGCGTTGTGGAATCCAAGAAAAATTTGCAACAGCAAATCAGAAAACGCGAATTGTTGGCACTTTTGGATGTGGAAAACAGTTATACGCTTTATATGACGGGGTTAAAGGGCAATCTTTCAGTTTTGGATAAACTTGAAAAAGTTCGCGGTTTTGCGAAAAACGACGAATGCGTTGAACTGATTGAAGATTCGCGCATCGAACTGTCCCAGGGGATAGAGGTCGTGACCAGTTATACCAAGATGTTGAAATCCATCAAGGAAACATTTGAAAGCGTCATCAATATGGATTCCAACACTTATATTAACCGCCTTACTATGTGGAACATTATATTGATGTTGCCGACATTGGTTGTGGGGTATTATGGGATGAATGTTGCCCTGCCCTTTGCGGAAAGGTCGGACACCGGCGTGGTCATATTTGCGATTATTATGGCACTGCTTGTTGGATATGCATTGTTTATATTCGTGCGCAAACGCATAATTTAATTTAGTGCCGACCAAATTTTTGCAAAATTTTTATCGGCATCCGCATCACTAACATCAACCGCAGAAAAATGTATATTTGGGGCGTTCCGCAACCATTCAATCGCCGGTATAGTCACGCGCCAAAAATTATCAAGCCGACGACGAACAACCGTCGCATCCGCATCGTCCGCGCGCCCGCCCCCTTCACGAATGCGCTTTTCAATGCGTTTAATCATGACCGATTCCGGGACATCCAAATAAATGACATGAATATCGAATTTATCCGCAAAATTATCGACAATCCATTTCGCCTGACCCAAAGTGCGGGGGAAACCGTCAAGGATTAAATTAGAATCCGTATCAAAGTGCGTGGCAAGCAATTCAAATAAATCGCTATCGGGCACCAATTCACCCCGCGCAATAATTTGTGAAAGTCGGGATTCCGGCGGCAAAGCACGCAAAATCGCGCCCGTTTCCATATACTCATATTTACCGCGTTCCATTATGCGGCGCGCAAATGTGCCCTTGCCGGTTCCTTGACCGCCCATCATAATAATCATTTTAGGTTTCATTTTCTTTCCTTTTCACTGGTAATTATACCACAAAAAAATCCCCATAGCCATGGGGATTTTTGGTTGTTTTGAAAACTTTGCCTTTGATTATTTACGGCTATTTTCAATTGCGGCGCCAAGAATATCGCCAAGGACGGAGCCACTGTCGGCCTCGTTCGCGTATTCTTTGACCGCCTGTTTTTCAAGTGTCACCTGAAGCGCGCGGATGGATAATTTCACATTGTTACCGTCCACAGACACCACAGACGCCTCTACCATATCGCCAACTTTGAACTTGGATGTATCCTGTTCAGATTTTTCGCGCGACAAATCGGTCCGACGGATTGTGCCCTTGATATCATTTGGCAAATCCAAAATCAATTCATCAGGTGTGACTTCGGAAACAGTACCCGACAAAACCGCACCTTTCTTAATAGATGCCGCATTGTTGTCCGCACCCGCCGTCAATTGTTTAATACCCAATGTAACGCGTTCTTTTTCCGGATTGATGTCCAAAATTTTCGCCGTCACTTCTTGACCACGAACGAATTTCTTTAATTCTTCTTCGTCCAAGCGGTTCCAAGAAAGGTCGGAAATATGAACCATACCGTCCAATTCCGGCGTCAATGCCACAAACAAACCAAATTCGGTTGTGTTCTTAATCGGGCCAGTGATAACATCACCAACATTGTGGGTTTCGGCAAATTGCTTCCACGGATTTGGTTGCAATTGTTTATACCCAAGTGATATACGGCGTTTTTCTTGGTCAATATCCAAAACCATGACATTAACTTCCTGGCCATTTTGCAAGACTTTCGATGGGTGAATATTTTTGTTCGTCCATGAAAGTTCGGACATGTGGACCAAACCTTCGATATTATTTCCCAAATCGATAAATGCGCCGTAATCGGTAACAGATGAAACCTTGCCGGTTACCGTATCGCCAACATTGAATGCGCGCGATGCGGTTTCCCATGGATCTTCTTCCAATTGTTTTGCACCAAGTGAAATGCGATGTGTTTCAGGGTCAAATTGGATAACCTTGACCTTGATCTTTTCGCCAACATGTACCAATTCGCGCGGATGATTCACGCGTTTCCATGACAAATCGGTTACATGCAACAACCCGTCAATTCCACCAAGGTCAATGAACACACCGTAATCGGTAATGTTTTTAACCGTACCTTCCAAAACCGCACCAAGTTCGATGTTCTTTAACGCCTCTTTCTGGGCGGCGGCGATTGTGTCAGATTGTATCGCGCGACGGGAAACAATTGCGTTTGTGCGCAATGCATCCATCTTTAACACGCGGAATTTGTCCTTTAACCCAATCATAGATTTTGCATCGCGGATTGGTTTATGATCAACCTGGGACGATGGCATAAATGCGAATACGCCATTGATATCGACGGTGTAACCACCACGCACAACCTCGATAATTGTACCCTCGGGATCTTCGCCGGCAGCAACGATTTTTTCAAGTTCCTTCCATGCCTTTTCGGCGCGCGCCTTGGCATAGGACAGAACCGCCGTTCCTTCGCGTGATTCATAGCGTTCAACGAACACATCAATAATGTCGCCAACGGCGGGCACAGATGCACCAAATTCCCGCAATGGAACGCGACCTTCGGATTTAAGGCCAACATCAACCAAAACGAAATCGCCACGGATATCTTTGACCGTACCCTTGGTCGCATAGCCTTGCAATGTTTCTTGTTTGCCATAGTTTTCATCAAACATTTTGACGAAATCTTCACCCGCAATTGGGTTAAATAAATCTTTGGATAAATCTTTTTTCATTTAGAATTCATACAAAGTTTGCCATCGCAGCCATATTTTATTTGAAAAACCGCGAGGTCTTGCGGGGTTGATCGGATTGATTTCGTGCCCGCCCACAGAAATCAGGACGCATTATATAGAAAAATTTATGAAAAATCAAGAAAAAACTGTAAAAAATCTATCTATCTGTATATTGTTCAAGCACCTGTTTGTACTCTTGTATAGCCCGTTCTTTGTTGCCGGCAGACGCCTCGTCAATATAACGCAATTTTTCTTGGATTTTCTTAACAGCTTCGTTGAAATCTTGGCCTTTTTTTAAAGCCACAACCTTAATAGGGAAAGGTTTCGCCTTTAAATAATTATAATTTACAACGCGTTTATGCAAAATTTTTACTTTATGTGCAACAGCAAATATCGCCTTGGTTCCTGGGGCATATTCGGGCACGGGTTCTCGCTTGTTTTCATCATAGAAATCTACTGGCTTCTCTGTCGGTCTTTGGGTTTCATATATGTATCCAATGGGGGTTTCTGCGTTTTTTACAATGTACATATATTTCCAATCATCAGCAAGATAATCATAAAAGCTTATATCTTTAAAATCTTCTGCTTCAGTCTCAACGCCATCTTTATAACGATCAAAAGCATACCCCAAGGCAACAAGTTCTGATTCTGTTAGGTATACGCCATATTGGTTAAGATGTCGCGCCCACCCAAGCGGTTTTAACTCGGTATCTTTAATATCAATCGGCGAACCATGATAAACTATTTCCTGCACTTATTAGCCTTTCGATGGGTATTTTACCATATGACAGCGTAAAAAACAAGTAACATAGAAAAGCAACTTGCTTTTTGTGATGATTTGTGATATAATATAATGCTGTATAGGCGGGCGATTTTATCGGCCGTTTTTTTTATTTAACCGCGCATAGTGCGCGGTTTTTTGTTATAACAAAAAGGAGAAACTATGCAAAAAGTATCATACATGGGAAATGGTGAAACAACCGAATTCAATTTCAATTTCCCATATTATGAAAGCACGAATATTGTCGTGACGAAAAATAACGCAACTGCAACTGGATACTCAATTGTTGGAACATCGGGCGGATTGGACGCAGATATTCCCTATGTCGGTGGCAAGGTTGTTTTTGAAACCGCGCCAACATCGATGGACAGTATAACAATTGCGCGCAATTTACCTTTGGAACGTGCAATAGATTATCAACCCACGGCAAAAATAGATCCGACAACATTAAACCAAGATATGAATTATATGTTGGAACTGTTAAAGGATTTGCAAGACAAATTTGATGATTTACACGCACAATATACGGAAATAGCCGATAAAGATTCAACTGCGACTTTGTTGTCACGTATTGCAACCGTAAGTGAGGCAATTTCAACAATTAGTGCGCAAATAACCGCCCTTGGCGACATTAGTACGCTGCGGCAATCAGTAACCGATTTATCAACGACAGTTAGTGGTCATACTACAAACATCGGAACATTAGACACAAGAACGACCGGTATGACAGACTATGTTATCGCGTCACAGTCCCCAACAGCAGAAAATGATTATATATGGTACCGTAAATATAAAAGCGGATGGGTTGAGCAAGGAGGATGCGTAAACACAGCGCAATCAGGCGAACGCACCGTAAATTTTCCAATAGAAATGATGGATGCAAATTATACCATAGTAAAAACAATGAGTACAAATTCTAGCAACGCTAATATACCATATAATCAAATCTCTTTTTATAGCAAAACTGCAACGAATGCAAAAACTAACACAGCTGGGGTCGGTTTTTCTTGGATGGTGTCTGGGATACATGCACAATAAATACAGAACAAAACGATTGGGGTAAATCCCCCAATCGTTTTGTCATTATTTATTAATCACCAAAGAAAAATACTTTGCCAAGACTAAATCTTCTGGAAAGGTAATTTTAATATTTTCTCTATTTGATTCAATATAAGCAATTCTTGGATTTTTGAATATTTTGTGCGCAGCTATAGTCTCACAATTACATTCCTTTAAGATTGGCAATAATTTTTTAACGTATGCCAATGTTGTAAAAGCAGGAGAAGATAAAATATAATATTCATTTCTTGTATAAATTTTTTTCTCTGGCAAACAAAAAACCTCGCCAAAAGGCTTCTCCATAGTTTTAACGATATCATTATCCGCAAGTCGTGATAAACCCTGTTGGATTATATCAGGTTTTACAAAAGGGCGACATCCGTCATGAATTATAATATTGGCATCTTCATCAATAATTGCCTCTATGGCTTTTGTCATACTTTCACCGCGAGTAACCCCGCCAGGGATGTACTTTAATACCTTTTTATAATTTTTTGGGGGTGTTTCATGATTTCCCGGAACCACAACTATTATACCATCAACCAAATCAGAACTTTCAAAAATGGCTATCGTTTTATCTAAAATCGTTTCATGGTCCAGCTTGAAATAACATTTCGGCACAGAAGCCTTCATTCTTGCCCCTAAACCACCGCCCAAAATAATGCTATATGTTTTCATTTTTATATAAATCCTTTGCCGCATTATGATGACTAAAGCCTACATCTTCCGGAAAACTTGTCCAATTTTTAAAGTTCAAATCCAGCCATGCTTCCACATTGTTTGGTATATAAAATTCTGCGTTTTCAAAAGGCGCCTTTTTAAGTGGATACAACGTAGATACAGGTAAAAAATCATTATTCCATGGTTTTATTTCTGGTCCATCAATTCCATAGAAGACCTTTTTTGATTTATCTACTATATTCGGATTGTTTACGCGCTCTTGCCTTATGAATTTAGTAATATCATCAATCCATTCGATTTTTTTCATTTTTTTAAACAACTTTTCCATATACAACCTATGTTTATCAAATGAATATTCATCTTTGTAGTAATCTATCGGAAAGAAATCTATGAACATCAAATCATCTAAATTCGTTCCATAAGATAACTGTAATTGATTATACCAAACATCCAAAACGTACTGTTTGGGATATTTCTGTGTATTTTTATGTAACCTATGTGCTATCTCATAAGAACTGTATTCACTCAATTTATGGTGATAAAAACAAACAATGCCATTTTCTTTGCACCAGTCAATAATCTTTTCATAATCTGATCGTATCAACAGAAAATCCAAATCATCATCCCAAGGGATAAAACCTTGATGACGAACAGCACCTAACATACTTCCACCAAATAATATTGGTTTACATTCCAAAGACTCTATTTTTTTAAAAAAGTCCACAGCGAAGTTCAACAGCCCTAGTTGCTGTTGGCGCAATTCCCCAGTTGCGGGCTTTAAATGAAAAATATCACAATGTTCTTTCATGTAATCCAATTGATCGCGCAACAACCGGTTTTCTTGTTGTAAAGTCAACAAATCTCGCCTTTTGGTACTTTTATTGTATCTTACTTTGATAAAGCCGAACAAAATAATTGTTCGTTTATTACCGTCACGAATTTTCTTAAACAGCTTCATTTCCAAAATCCTTTGATTGCATCAGAAATTTTTTCTGCTGCATGACCGTCACCATATGGGTTTTTGGTTCCATCAAGTCTGGTCTTGTCCTTAGTCTGCGACAAAATTGCGTCACTTTCAAACAAAATTTTATCTGTATCTGCACCAACAAGTTTTGCAAAGCCGGCAGAAACACCTTCAATTCGTTCAGTTTCATACCGCATCACCAAAACCGGCGCACCAAATGTTGGTGCTTCTTCTTGGATTCCGCCTGAATCTGTGAGAACCAATTTTGCATTTTTCATAATGCAAACCAATTCAGGATAATCGAGTGGTTCCGTTAAAATTATATTTGGCAAACCTTGCAATGTCGCACAAACCTTGTCATGAACATTTGGATTTGGGTGCACAGGCAATACAAATTGATGATCCATGTATTTCTTGGTTAGCATGGTAATTGCCGATAATATTCTATCTAATCTGTCGCCATGATTTTCGCGTCTATGTGCAGTTATTAGCACCAATTTATCATTTAATTTTACACCGCGTTTTTCCAATACAGATTTTGCATTCTTGACCGTTTCATCGGATAAACATGACAGAGCATCAATTACTGTATTTCCTGTTATAATAATTTTATTAGAATCCACATTTTCCTTTATTAATGCATCATGGGCCAATTTTGTCGGTGCAAAGTGCAAATCAGTAATGCGCGATGTCATTTGCCGCATGGCTTCTTCAGGAAACGGTTCAAACAAATCGTATGAACGCAGGCCGGCCTCTACATGAAATACCGGCACCCGATTATAAAACGAAACCAATGCGCCACAAAAAACGGTCATTGTATCACCTTGGACAATCGTGGCATCAAAATGATTGTTTTGAAACACATCTGATAATGCGGTCAAAATACGCGACTGCACACCAGCCAAGGTTTGATTGGGACGCATAACATCCAATTTAAAATCTGCATCAATACCAAAGAACCCAAGTGTTTGGTTGGATAACTCTTTTTGTTGCTCTGTATTGCATACGAACACACGATTTTCTGGATTGTGGCGCAATTCCAAAATAACCGGTGCCAATTTAATCGCTTCTGGTCTGGTTCCCAACACAACAAGTATATTTTTCATTTCTTTACCTTTTTTATAACTGCATAAAAACACTTTTGTGTTGTTTTAATTTGAAATACTATCTTCTCACCATCTTCCAGTTGAAAAGTTCCAGCCATTGACCGTCGTCTAAATCTAACCAATGAATACCTGCCACATTTTATCTTTGTCTTTCGTGAAAACCCATCTAACCACGAACCGTTAAAATGATGGATTGAATAATTTTCAAACCCGTTTCGTGGCGTACAAAAAAACCACCAAGGTTCTATTATTCCGTCTTTATCTAACTTTATTTGTTTTGTGCCATCATATGGTGTCAAAACCCCATATTTTTTGCCGAATAATTCAGACACACGAACCGTGTTGGTCTTTTGATTTAATGTTCCATCTAAGTTAACAAAATCGATATCGTCATACTCTGATAAAAGGGTCTTTACAATCTTCCCGTTTGGTTCTGAACCCATAAATGCTGTGAAAGGGAAAACTGTACCTTTGTATAATTCGTGGCCAGTTATAAAACTGTTATTCCTAAATTTATCTATATTTGCGGTAATTTCCAAATCAGAATCAAAATAAAAACCACCGAATTTATTTAACGCGTACAATCGCAAATAATCAGACACAAAAGCCCATTTTTTATGTTCGAATGCTTGGCTAACATATCTATTATCAATTTTTGATAAAGAATCATTTCCCCATTCAATTATTTCATAATCTGGGCAGAACTGTTTCCAACTGGCGATGCAATCTAAAACCAATTTAGGTTTTGGTTGATTCCCGACCCATACAAAATGAATAATTTTTGGTATCATTCCATATTCCGTTTTTTCCATTTGTAAATACGTATCCCTAGGATTTTTAGCACAATTTTTTGTGTTTTACAATCTAATTTTAATCCAAAAATTGGGCATCGTAGTAATTTGAAACGTTTTTCATATTTATTCCATACAAAATAAGTAAACCAATGTTTTTTTAATTTATAAAGTTCATTATGTATAAATCGCCACATAACTTTATTATGTTTTTCTTTACAAAAGGTCAACGCGTCCATTAAAACCTTGGTAAGATCTGATATATGTGTCCTTTTATCAGAGTCCATTTTTTCCGTGATAGATTGATTTCGTATTCGGTAAAAATATGTTTGATTGGCCAGTCCTGAAATTATCAAATTACATGCCAATATTTTTAACCAAAAACCATTATCTTCATGACAACATTTTTTATTGATAAACCGAATATTATTGTTTGTGATAAAACTTTTTTTATATAATTTGTTAACGGCACAACAATAAAGTTTTTCATAATATTCGTAACCATGTTGCCAAGAAATTTGCAATTTTCTAAAAGGTTCAAATTTGACCCAATCTTGGAGCATATCACAGCGTTCTTTACAAAATTTATTATTAATATCGTGGGGATATACCTTTATTGCCCCCATAACTATATCACAATCATTGTTGACAATTTCATTGTATAAAACCTGTAAGCAATCGACACTTATCGTATCATCAGAATCCAGGAAATAGATATATGTACCTTGTGATCTATCCACACCAATATTACGTGCTATGGCAAGTCCGCAATTATTATTGTTATAAATTACAGTGATATTCTTGTGTTTACTGGCATAATCGTTCAAAATATCTTTTGTTCCATCTGTAGAGCAATCTTCGACACAAATAATTTCAAAGTCTTTAAATGTTTGATTTAAAACGCTATCCAGGCATTCCGGCAAGAATTCTTTGACATTATAACAGGGAATAACAACTGATATAATTGGCATGTCCATAGTTCTCTCTTATTTAATTTTACTTAGTTATTCTTTTTATAAAATAATTTTATGATTTTGTTTAGTAATTTTTTCATTTTTATACTGTATACATAAAACTTGCCCAAAATTTGTTTGGTTTCGTGATAATATGGTGAACTTTTTGATATAAAGTCACATATTACTGTTCGCAAAATAAAGTCCTTTATCGCCATATTTTGTCCAAGCCCATGTTCTTTTGCAAAACTCATCATGGATCTGGCGGAATATAATCTGTCTTCGTTCTTTTTGCTAACCATTTTTGTGGTTCGACAAGTTCCAGATTGATTCATGAAATAATAGTATGATACGCGATTTGTGGATATCACAATTTTTGCGTAAAACATAGTTTCTAATAATACTATATTATCTTCGTAATACCGCCCATCTGGGAATTTAATCCCTTTAAATAAAACCGTCCTGAACAATTTACCCCAAACCGCACCATTCTGTAACTCTTTGATCTTTTGAGCAAAATTATCGGTCATAAAATTTTTTATTGGCATATTAGATATGTTTTCATTGTCAACAATTTTCATTCCAGACACGACAATGTCGGCATCATGTTGTTCTGCAATTGAAATTAAATGTTCATAATATTCAATATCAACCCAATCATCAGAATCAATAAAACTAACATACTGACCTGATATAATCTTTAGTCCTTTATTCCGGGCAACGGACTGCCCCGCGTGCGATTGTAAAATTACTTTGATTCTGTTGTCTTTTTTTGCATATTCTTCAAGTATTTTCACTGTATTGTCACTTGATGCATCATCTATACAAATTATTTCTAAATCTTTAAATGTTTGATTTATAATGGAATCTAAACACCGCGATAGATATTTCTCTACGTTGAAACACGGAATAATTATACTTATCTTTGGCATATTTACTTCCACCTTATCTTGCATATCGGAATAAATTCAAACAACAGTACCGTATTATTTTTTATCTTTAATAATGGGACCAGACCAAAAAGACGTAACCGAAAAAGCGTACAATTTGTATCTGGCCGTTTTTTAAATGCTTCCCAATACGCGGGGTATTTGTTTTGTACTTCCAATGCAATCTCTTCAGCGTGACGGTCCATTATACAACGATATTTAATCGAAGCGTTTTCATTGCACCATCTGTATTTAACCAACACTTCTTGAATATTATAAAAACTTGTTATATTCATAAGACGCGCCCACAGGCGATAATCTTCCGCTGGACTGTACAATTGTTCGTATTCAATATTATTATCAATCAATACTGATCTGCGTATCATCGCGGCCGTATGCGCAATTACACAATATTTTGTTAAACATATTTTGATTTGCAAATCATGTTCGGGGTTTTGTAGTATCATGTCTCTGGCACCAAAATATTGCAGTCCCCCACTAACCACCCCAATATTCGGATTCGCATCCATACAAGCGACTTCTTTTTCTAATCTCCCAGGGACCGAAATATCATCATGATCAAAAATTGCAAGATATTTCCCGCGCGCCATTTCTAGCAACTTGTTACGCGACGCAGAAATACCAATGTTTCTATCGTTTTTTGCATATTTTATGCGTTTGTCGTGCGCCGCATAGTCTAAAACAATTTTTTCAATTTCGGTATTATCCGGACTATCGTTCAAAATTAGAAATTCAAAATCATCAAATGTTTGATTCAAAATACTTTCTATCATCTCGCGCAGATGTTGCGGATTTGTGTTATAAATCGGGGTCAGCACAGAAACCTTTGGACACTCAACAGACATTTTCTTCCCTATAATTCCCTATATTTGTTACATTACGGCGGCATCATAGCATAATTGTTTTTTTAATACAACAAATATCATGGGGCACAACCGGTGAATTTAATAGGTGGTTAGTGTAAGTGATTGGTGTAAGCGTTAATAAATCACCCCGGTACAAGCCCTGGGGTGGTTTATTTCCTTACCATAGTCAATTTACCAAACAGAATCAGTTAAATCGGCACTGGATGCCTTGGAAATATTTTACATTTTGTATATTGTCTACATCGGCGCAAAAAAATGCCCAAAACGCAGAATCCTGGGGCAGACAAATTTTCTTTGCGAACCGTTTAGAAAGTCCTTGACTTGTGCGGATTTTAGATATAATATATGCGCTGTTATTCGGGCATAGTTCAGTCGGTAGAACAACGGACTGTTAATCCGTATGTCGCTGGTTCGAGTCCAGCTGCCCGAGCCACATCTTACAACCCTTCGCAAAAAGCAGTTTGTCGAAGGGTTTTTTCAAGTAAAAACAAGCATTTGTTCCTTTCAGCTCTCCGTTCGATAATACAGTTTTTAAAAATTCACGTTTTTTAGCATTTATCGAACAGTTCATAATCTCAACAGCATGCCCCGCTATGTCAATTATGTGATTTAGTGCTTCTGTAGCTTCTTTATCTGCTTCTGGCGATTCTTCGAGTCTTGCTTCCAATTTTTTTATCTCTTCTTTAAATTCTGCTGTCTTTGTGTTGTATAAAGCTTCAGAACATTTACCATCTAAAAACGTATCTAATAACTTTGATTCTTTACCCTTTATCGCTTGTATCTGTGCCACGATTGATTGTTTAGATGCACGTGTTATCTTGTTTTCTTGTGCAATACGTTCTCTGACACCAGATTTAATAGCATCCAGGAAATCTTCATCAATGTGTATATTAGAGCATATCTGATCTTGTAATTGCTGTAATACATCTTCTTCTCTAACCAAGCATTGTGGACAATTAGATTTACTTTTGCCATGGTTGTTACATTTAAGATAGTTATGTCTTTTACCACTTTTTGATATGTGATATTCAGATGTTATACTTCCGCCGCAATAACCGCATTTCAATAAACCACGAAACACGAAATCTTTATCTGGTCCACCCATAGTAAAATTCTGCTTCTTTTTACTTTCAATCACATCTTGAACAATATCAAATAAGGTTTTATCTATTATCGGTTCATATTGATGTCGAACAAAAGTATCGCCGGATTTCATCATTCCATAATAAAATCTGTTACGTAATATCTCTTGTATATGCTGTTTACATATTGTTCTGCCGCTTTTATTCTGTCTGCTTCTTAAATTCATTTCTTGTGCCATCTTGGCTAAACTGCCGAAAGTTTCTGTACCTTTGGCATATTCTTCAAAAAGTTTTCTGACTAATGGTGCTCTTTCTTCATCTATTTTGAGAGTCGCTTTACCATTCTCATCCTTACAATTTATATAGCCAATCGGTGCAAAGTTTTGAAATTTTCCCTGCGATCTGTTGTATTTTTGGCTGCGTTTTACATTATCAATCATACTCAAAACGTATGCATTTGCCATTAACACAGACATATTCCAGAACATAATTTCCATACCTGTGCTGTCTTTTGTTAATATCAAACGTTCTTTTAAGAAATGTACTTCTATCTTACCTTCTTTTCTCATTTCATCCAGCGCAGGCGTATCCTTATAACTTCTCTGTAATCTATCAACACAGTTAACAACGATAGCTATTTTATCTTTATAGTTTTGAACAAAATTCAACATTTCGTGATACTGCTTTCTGTCACCACGAGTGGAAGATTCTGCCAAAATATATTCTTTAATTGATTCAAGACCGTTTTCTTTACAATAGTTACGAATGCTTTCCAACTGCGCATCAATGGATGAACCTTCATCTTGTTGATGTTGAGTGGACACTCTCGCAAATATCACAGCCTTTTCACATTTTGCATGCGGATCAAACTTTTTCCCTGCCATTTTATACTCCATTTTTATATCTATATATTAAATTATTACATGTAACTTACGAAAAAGATGCAGAAAACTGCGACAAATTGGAAATTTAATCTGTCGCAAGTTCCGACTGCACCTTATGGTGCATCTGTCCCATTCTGTAATGATTTTTTATGTTTTTGTTTGTTGTATTCTGTAACCAAAAGTGTGAATAAATTGATTACATCTCGTTCCATTTTAGCCAGTTCTTCTTCAGAAAATTGCTCTTCTGGATACGATTCTTGAATTTTTTGTCTTAATACTTGCCAATATTCCATTTCTAATACCTACAATCTTCAATAACATCACTGTCGTGTTACTGATATGTATTAGAATTTTGTCTGTTAATCCGCTTTTTTGATTATTTTTCCAATTCAAAATATTCTAACGACAAATACCTATCTTATTTCATAAGATTTATTACTTACAATTTGCTATAAAAGATATTATATTTTAATCAATAAAAAGTTGGGGGCATCACATGGAACTACCTTTTTCTGAAAAAGCGTTTGTAGACACAATTTCAAGCGATATATTTGACAATTGTATATCTAAATATGGCGAGTTTGATTCCATTATTTTTGAAGAATTACTGTCCAATGAAAGAGAAGAAGATGTAAAATTAATTATAAAAACAGTATCACAATTTTGCTTTTTGTATATGACAGATAACTCAGACAAACCATTTAAACCATATTATTGTGTTGACAACACAAGAAGTTTCATGATTGAAGATATTTCAAAAGAATTAGCAAACCTTATTTACGTGCATATAGATGATATAAAAAATGAAGCGATAAAAACAAGATTGTGTGATTGTTTATGGGTTGCTAAATTGTTAGACAAAAAAGCTAACCTCTTATGTGCTCAAAAAGCAGTTTCTGGTTATTATAATATGATAGATGCTTTTATAAACGACAATAATTTGCATGCTGCAACCAAATATATAAAAAGAGTTTTTTACTTAGCTATGAGTTTATCTAAAACCCCTGAAAGAACTAGTGTATTTGATAATATGCTAAAATACTCTTCAATAGAATATGTTGACGATATAAACATTAATTGTATGTTTTTTCATCAATTATTATATCAAGCTTCTCAATTTAATATAAAAGATCCAAAAATAACCATGATTTTTTACCATAAAACAACCGAACTTATACAAAAAATATTAAACGATAAATTTTATTTGTTTCCTAGTGATGCATTTTATGGGTCAGAAAAAATGCAAGAAATATGTTCCGATTTATCTAATATAAATTTTGATTGGTTACACAAATTTTATGATCTGGCTACCAATTTTGCATTAAAAGCGGGAAAAGATCAATCTGAATTGATTTGTAGCAAAGCACGAAGTTACGAATGTGAAGCACAATTAAAACCAGACTCTAATATATTTTCTTCTTTATTAAAAGAAGCTATACGTTTATATAGAACTTTACCTACTCATAAAGAAGATATAAACAGGTTAACAAAAATCGTTGAACAAGCATCATGTTCTTTACCATATGCTATATTCAGTCATACTACAGATATTTCTGAAATAGTAAAAAATACACAAGAAGCCGTTGCCGGCAAAGATTTTAAAAATGCTATTTTTTCTTTTATTCTATTATTTGAAGAACTAATTGGCTGTTTCTTAAATAAAGACAAAGCAAAAGAAAACGCATTAAAAATCCAACGATCATCACCTTTTATGTCTCTAGTACCAAGAATCATTGTAGATTCTTATGGACATGAAATATGTACATATTCGACAGATGAGGAATTGCTTGAATTCAAAATGCTAGAAAATTTATGGATTGGTAATGATATGTGTTATACACCTATCAGAGAAGCTATAAAAATTATAAATATGGAACATAATTATACCTATACAGATATATTGGCATTAATGTATAACACACCTTTCGTTCCAAACGACCATAAAACAATAATAGCTAAGGGTATTTACTCTTTTTTACACAACGACATGATGGAAGCAGGACATTTTTTAATTCTACAATTTGAAGATTGTTTGAGATTTTTATTAGAACAAAAAGAAATAACCATCAAAATAAAAGACAACGCAAGTGAAGAAAATTATACGAATATCAAATCACTTCTAGATAAATGTGTAGCAAACAATATATTTCCTGAAGGGCTAGCATGGTTTTTTGAAAGTTATTTAGTTGTAAAAGCAAAAAACATTAGACACAATATAGCACATGGAAAATTGCAGGATAATAATTATTTTTCAACAGAGATGACTATATTATGTTATGGGATAACATATCTTGTGTTGTATCACAATGCTAAACGTTTTTTTGAAACACTGTCTAATTCTTAATTTATTCTGATTTCTTATGATTTGATACCAATGGTTTTAGCTTGGATTTTTTTGTAAAGTTTTTCTGTTGAATTTTGACATCTCATGTTTTATACTGACACCTGAATCCAAGAGATTGGGTTCGGGGTCTTTACAAACCCGCTTTATCCGATGCGAAAGCATCGTTATCTGATGGTTTCGGTGCTTTGCATCGTAATCATCCCTGGCTTGATGGTCGGGGTGCCGTAAGCTATAAAACAGGGGTAACCTGAAAGCACGGGGTCAATGATAAAGCGACTGTAAACACTCCCGACCGCTCTTTCTTGGGGCGGTTTAATTTTTACTATAATGTGGGAGTAGAATATGAATGCAAAAATTACTTATGAAAAAATATCAGAATCTGTACAGATTGCCAATTTTCCACATATAAAGCAGGTAAAGGTTGAACCATATAAGAAAAACTATATTTTACGTGTTACACAAAATAATAATAAATACGTTATTTTTGAACTAGATGACAGTGATGTTTTGGATGATTTATGCCAAAACGACATGAATTTGTTAGAAAAAACAATTATAAAAATAAAAGAGTTTTTGCAAACAGAATATCAAGAGACAAAAAATTATAAAATCACATATACTACAGACTGTTCAGATGTGTTGATAAAAGAAACGGAAAACACGGGTCGCAAATCTTGTTTAGTAGCGATTTTGTTTTTAATTTTACCAACGTCAGCACATGCCGATTTTAGTTTCGCAGATTACCCGTATACATTAACAAATTTACACGCCGATAATTTAGTTGATACGAACAGTTATTACACAATAAATTTTACCCCTGTTCAAGCCGACAGCACAATAAACACTTATGAATATATAAATGATGTTTGGACACCCGTTAGTTATACGTATACGGTTACCCCAAACCAAGGCGTTGTAGAAAGTACAAATATAACAATAGATGATACCACACAAAGTGTTAGTGGGTATTTTCATAATATGACAAGTTCCACAATTAACACAACAACCTCTTTAATTGACACTATTGCCGGGGATTTTATAGGCAATGCCCAAACAGGTAATGACTACGGTGGTGCAATAACAACGGATAGTACCCCAATAACCAACATATATGGTGATTTTGTAGATAATTCCGTAATAGGTGGCGGAGGACTAAATTGGGGTGGTGGTGCAATTCGTACTTATTTTACATCAATAGAAAATATCCAAGGAAACTTCATTAATAACCAAACAAATCACTCTGGCGGAGCTATATTTAATAATTGTGGAACAATCGAGAACCTAACAGGAAATTTTATACATAACACCGCTTACATGGGCGGGGCAATTTTAAACAACGGTGTCATAAATAATTTAACTGGAATTTTTATAGATAACTCCGCGTATTCTGGACCTGATAATATGGATGGTAATGGGGGCGCTATTGCAAATCAAAATTATTTCACGCTGAGTGACAGTTCGTTTATTAATAATAGTAGTTATAATGGCGGTGCCATTGCGAGTGCGGCGTATGGATTTACTGTTTCTGACAGTCAATTTATAGGAAATTCTGGTGCATATGGTGGTGCCATATGGAGTTACGATATTACAACATTTAACGCCGATAACCAAGATATAGTGTTTGCTTATAATCAATCCACTATCGATGGGGGCGCTATGTATTTTGGTAATTCTGGGCAACCAATATTGAATGCTAATAATCACAATATTATTTTTACACATAACCAAGCGGAAGAAAATGGCGGTGCCATATATAATAATGAAGGAACAATTATTTTTAACGCAAATGATGGGTTTATAACATTTGATAACAATGAAATTGTCGGCGGTAATGGTAATGGCAGTGCTATATATAACATAGGAACAGTGATACTAAATTCTAATAATTCTCTTGGCATAACATTCAGTAATAATGGGAATGGTGGTGCTATATACAATATTGGTACATTAACGTTAAATTCCAATAGTGAGAACGGCGGCAATATAATTTTTAATAATAATGCTGATTATGCTATCACAACAGATTGGGGTGCATTAAATTTTACCGGTAATATCGTGGTTCGTTTTATGACAGATTCCGATGATATTGTTTTGCTTGATAATGCCGTAACAAATATAGGTTCTGCTGCTCAGGTTTATGCACAAGATATAACCGGAAACGGAACAGTTAATAATGATGGACATCTTGTTATTCAGGGACATATCGGAACAGATATACTTGTAAATAACACAGGTTATTTGGCTTTATCTGCAACGGATGTAACCAGTAACATCTCTATGTCACAGCAAGGTTCTTTGGAATTAATGAGTGGGACATTGAATTATACTCCGCATTATGACGGCAGTTTATATATTTCGGGTGATGTTATCAGTAATGTGCCGATAGAGCAGCAAGAAATTATTGGATACGACGGTTCGTCTTTGCATATAAGCGCAGATAACATCATTTCGGATAAATCAATCGGGTGTAACTTGTACTTAACAGGTGGCACACTATCAAACGATATTACTGGTTCGGGTCAAACCATAATAGATGGGACTGTTATCAATGAAGCGCTTATATCACAAACAATGGTTGTTAATTCTGGCAAATCTCTGACAACCGCCGCAAGTGGTCTTGGTGCCAATGTTTTAAACAATGGTAATGTCACATTAACCGGTGGTACCGTGAATCATAATATAACCGGTGGTGGTACTGTGACTATCGATGGGGCTGTAGAAAACAATGCTAATTTAGGCCTTGTAATAATAAATGAAAACCAATCATTAACAACCGCGGCGGATAGTATATATGGAATATCGTCAAATAATGGTAATCTGTATTTAAACGGCGGTACTTTGGGTTACGGGGTTCGTGGTAATGTGTATATAACGGGCGATGTCACTAATAATGCGTATCAATCAGAGCAAATAATTATTTCTAATGGTGGAATGTTAACAACATCCGCAAATCTATTATCGAATAACATCGACATTATAAATGCCGGTACCCTTAACATTACCAGTGGTAATTTGCAACAAAATGTTACTGGTGGAAACACCATAATTGGTCAGGGTGCAACGACCAGCGCAACCAGTTTTGTTAATTTGGAATTAAACGGTGTTATGAATGTCGGGACAAATACTATCAATATAGCAAATGCAGATATTAATGGCACTATAAACCTTAGCATATCATCGTTAAACCAAAATTCCAGCGTATATACCGGTGGACATATCATAGCAAACGACATAACGTTTGGTGATAACGCTATACTTAATTTGACCATAACAGATACAAACCTGCAAAAGGGCGATTCCAGTGGCGATATAGAGATAATTACTGCAAACGGTGAATGGACAGGTGATATTGCTACATTCACCAGTAATAATTTGTATGATATAGCATATAATACCGAAAATCATACAGTTACGTTTACCCGTAAAAAATTCGGTGCGGATTTAATAACAGAATTGAATGGGACTGAATTAGATATTAATATCGCCGGGGTTTGGGATGAATTACAATCGTCGGATAATCCAAACATACAAAACATAATAAATGCTATTGATTATAATTCCCAACATAATGCGACCAAATATGCTAAATTAATCCATAATTTGGCACCACAAAACCATCAGGTTACGGTTGGCGCGGTACGTAATGTTAGTACACTTATCGATAATCATGTGTTCACTAGGTTAGCAACACTTAGACGCCCGCAAATTAATAGAACCAACGCTAATCTAAGAAAAAGACGTGCCAATCCTTTCTATTATTATGGAAACTATCGGGGCAGAAATGGTGGTGACACAGAACCAACAGCTAATAATGGTATATGGGTAGAAGGACTTTATAATTACGCTCAACAAAAGGATGATACAAAGTTTTCTGGTAATACGTTTGGGGTAATGGGTGGTTTTGATTCTAAATTAACAGAACATTTGACCGCTGGTTTGGGGTATGCCTTTAATAAAACAAACATAGATGCCGACAATCACGATATTGACGCCATGGGGCATACAGGTTTTGTATATGCCGAATATAAACCAACACAATGGTATCTGGACGCTTTGTTGTCATATAACCTGACAAATTATCAAAATTCAGCCGCACTTATCGACAATCTGACCGTAAAATCTGATTATAAAACCAACAGTTTGAGTGGCGCCTTGACGTCGGGTTACGATTTTCAAAGAGGTTTGGATTTATACGGTGGTCTGAATTATATCGGTATTAAACAAGACGCATACACAGATACAGTCGGTCAATATATCAAAGCCGATGACACACAAATGTTGACCCTAAAAGCCGGTGGAAGATATAAATTAACAAGTCAAAAAATGAAAAGAGCTAGCACCGTTTTGAAAGCTGCGGTTTTGTACGATGTTATGTCTGATGATGGGGTTGCAACGGTAACAGTAGGCAATAATAATTACATTGTTCATGGTAATGGTATTGACCCGTTCGGTGTTCAGGCAGGTATTATGTTTGATTCATTTGGTGGCAATACTTATTTATCGATAGGTTATGACCTTGAATGGCGTAATAATTTCATTAGTCATACAGGTTATATAAAATTGAAATACAATTTCTAACCGAAACAGATAGCATCAATTATATGGATTTACGGGGTATGACATAGATTTTAATTGTGTTTATGGCTTGATTTTGGGTTGTTTATGGATGTTTTACGGCACATAGTGAACCTTAGGGTGCATCGACACTACCTTGTTCGGATAAAACACATCTTTTACTATGCTATTTTAATGTTTTTTATACTATATGTTTCAAATAGTCAAAAACCGGCAACCCCGCAGAAATCCGCTAC
>JAZLCM010000048.1:0-7377 GCA_045614245.1 Candidatus Enterousia sp. | reverse complement strand
TCTCCCCCCCGGGGTCCCGCGAAAAATGTGAAACATTTTTCGTGGTTGGGTTCCGGAGGAGTACGGCGAAGCCGGGAGGTGGGGGTTATAGAAATAATGAGTTTTAATTTTACCCCCACCCCGGCGGGTGCTACCCGCCACCCCTCCGGGAAATCGTTCACAAAATTTGAAAAATTTTGTGAACGCTGGAGGGGAACTTTCCCCACTTGCACAGATCATTATTTTATGATACAATACTTATGCCGATGGGTATTCCATTGGTGGGGTGTAACGACCCTTTTGACGAGGTCGAATTTTTTCGACAAAAACTCCAACCAAGCGTGGTTGGAGGGATGTGAATAATATCGGACATGTCCGATAAAATAAGCACACAATTTCGTCAAATTGTCGTTAACCTCCAACCACATGAAAGCAATTTCGGTGGTTTTTTTGTTAGTGGTCAGTGTTAGTGCAAGTGGTTAGTGAGGGGAAAAGTGAAAGCATTTTTATTATTTTTAATCCTTTTTATTCCGCAATTTGTGCGGGCGGATGATGGCGCGATTGCCGATACCGATATGCAACGCGCAATGCAAATCGCATCACTTAAACGCGAAGTGTCCGAACTTGAAATACAGTTATCAGAATGCCAACGCAAAAATAAAAACTGGAAAACCGCAACTTGGATAGGTGCGGCGGGAACGGTTGCAACCGGCACCGCGGCAATAGTGCAGGGCGTGAAACTAAATAACCTGAAGAAAGAAAAAAACAATAAACCCAAAGAAAAAGATGAAAAGTAAAATAATAATTTTTATCGGAATGTTTTTGACCTTTTCCGCGTATGGCGAAATGGATTATATCGATATGCAAATACACGAATTGGAACAACGTCGTGATGAATTAAAAAAGCAAATTGCAGAGTGCGAACAAAATACACGTGGTTACAAAATTGCGGGCATTGCAACACTTGGTGCGACCGGCGTTGGTGTAGTTGGAAATATCAAATTGGCACAGGAAATTAAAAAAATCGAACAATCCAAATCCGGCGGTGTGTCATTTGGCGGTGGCGCGGGCGGCGTTGTAAAAGAGGATACGCGTAGTGAAGTTGAAAAATGGGAGTATCAGTGTAAAGAACAGGGATATGAAGTTACGATTTGTGACGAATGTAAAGATTGCTGTGCGGCATCGGGTTGCCCGTGTAAAGAGGGGTGTCCAGATGAATAATAAGATATTCGTTAATGTGTTTTTGTTTGGGGTGTTTGTTTGTGATGCTTTTGCGATACCAAATGTTGCTGATAGAAAACAATTATGCGAATCAAAGCCATTAGATTTTGTTTGGGTTGAAAAAACACAAGCCTGTGTACCGATAAATCCATGTGAATCATCAAATGATAGTATTCGTTATGGGTATTGTATTCCCTCTACTGTGACGGTCGAATCTGAAAAAAGTGCTGAAATTGTTGCACAACGATACGCGGACAAAGTTTTGAATACCCAAATAACTAGCATGAAGAATATAACATCAAATGACGATAAGTATTTAATATATCTTGGAGTGCATACATCTGATAATTATTATTATGTGTTTCCGTTTTATACACCTTTTGGAATACCCCAGGCGGATAATTTGCTTGCGGCTGCATGTTGGGCATACGGTAAAGAATATGTTGAACAAGAACCACAAGAAAATGAGTATTGGTGCCGGGTGCAAAATGAAACCGAATGCACCGATATAGCAGATTTTGCGTCTTTGTTGCTCGGCGAAATGGTTTCCAGTGAAACGGAAAACATTGGAACAACATTGTGCAGAATGAATAGAACAACAACGAACCAAAAGGAGAAAAAATGAAAAAAACTTTGTTGTCAGCTGTCGCCGGTTTGGCGGTAATAAATGCGGCATTTGCAATACCAAGTCCAGGCGATCGAAAGAAACTGTGTGAATCAAAACCTTTCGATTTTGTTTGGGTTGAAAAAACACAGACATGTGTGCCAATAAATCCATGCAAAACATCGAATGATAAAATTAGAGATGCATATTGTATAGAGGCAGGGGGTGTTGCGGGTATAGATACTGCAAACGAGGCGATAAGGCGTTATGCAAAAAATGTCATGAAAGTTGGTGTTGATTCAATTAAAGTTGTAGATAATGGATATAGACCTTTCCTTTCTCTGCGAACAACAGATGGTGGATATTATGTTTTTGGTTTTGATGGTGGAGATTATGGTAACAATATCCAAGGTCAATTGAAACTTGCTTGCTGGGCATATGGCAAACAATTACATTATGATTTAAATTATGATAGTCCAAGGTATGGTTGCCTTGGGGTTAATTCACAAAAAGAGTGTGATGATATGGCGGATTTTGCATCTTTGTTGAGTGGCGATTTGGTCGAAGGCGAAGTTGAGCAATTGGGGCAAAAAGTATGTTGGTTAACAAATTTTGATGGTTGGTATAATAAAAGATATTCGCATGATGACGTAATAGAAAACAATACATATCAAAATCCAGAACCTATACGTCATCCAGAAGGTATACGTTAAGGTAGGTATAGCGCATGACAAAACACGGTTGCGAAAAGCAACCGTGTTTCACTAACTACTTACACTTACAACTTACACTAAAACTATGGACATGCGGCAAGTTGATCCAAAACAACCTTTACATCGTCATTTATTGAAACGGTTATTTCGCGTTGCAGACCGTCGATATATGTCCAATAAAAACGCGAACTTTCAAATTCCGGACTTGCGTTCCATAAATCGGTGAACGGTGCAAGCATCGCGCTGAACCATTGGCGTCCGCGGCAAAGACAACCGTTGCGCACGTCGGCGACCGTTGATGCTGTTGCGGTTTCTGGATACCTGTCCGCCAATTCTTCGTCCGACATCATTAAACAACGTCCGCCAATGTTATAGAAATTTGCATCGTCCGCCAAGAATTTATAAATCAATTCGTCTGACGCGCCCGCCTGTTTTAATGAATACTTCATACCTTCGGTGCAACATGCCGACGCGGACCGCATAAGCATTTTATATCGGTCAAGCAACGGTGCCGCCGCCGTCGAATTTGCATCCAAATTTCCGGTTTGACTGAACGCGAACAAAATTTCCGCCATGTTTACGTCGCGAATCTTTGGACTGCGCGGTGAAACGGTTTCGCGAATAATCGGTTTGCGCCGCCAAATGTTACATTCGGTTTCTGTTTCAAATGGGCAACCATCGCCGATATTGGCGGGATTACCAACACCAAATGCAACCTGGACCGGGACAGATAAATCTTGGGCGGTATAGCGTTCGTCGCATGTTGTTGCGGGGAACTTTGCCGTCAAAGACATGTCCGGTTCGCGATTTTCCTGGGCGCCAAGTAATTCTTCGATTCTGGCGCGGGTTGCGGCGGCGTCCGCCATAGTTTCGTTATACAGGTTCGCCAATTCCGGGTCGTCCGCATCGCGAATATAAAGTTCCGGCATACGCTTTAACATCCAATCGCGAAAATCCTTTTTTTGATAATCAGAAATTGAATCGTCCCAAATCGGAATACCGTTGCGCCAATCCACAGTTTTCGTATATGTCCGTGGTTCATAGTTTCCATTTGTTCCGTCCCAAACCGGCGGTCGATTGTCGATTGGTGCCGGCTTTATCGAAAGCAATTTTACATTGCGCATCGGAATTAAATTCGAAGAAATATAATCCACAGTTTCGCCGTTATCGTTCACAGTGTGCGAAACAACGGTCTTGCCAATGCCGTCGCTTTCGACATAGTCATATGTTGCAGCTTGTTCTGGAACATTGATAGTTTCATATTCGGCGAAATCGTAATCTGTATATTCAACATTTGCCGCAGGTTCGTTTACAACAACCGCGTCGTCCCATTCGTATTCAGACGCAACCGCGCTGCCCGCGCTAACCGCGCACAACAGCGATGATAAAATAAAAATTCTCGTTTTCATGTTTTGAATTATATCATAAATTTTGATGTTTTAAAATATGAAAATGTAATCTTTTTTTATTGTTGATATTTTTTGCTGTTTATTTTAGCTTTGTTATGAAAGGAATTTTTTCGTGGCAAATTTTTTGAAAATTTTTGTGTTGGGGTGCGCTATTCCCTGTGTTGCGGTTGCGTATCCAAAGGGGACTCAGTTTGGAGTTGGACTTTCCGCGACAACGGGCATGAATGCCTTTACCGGATATGCCAATAAAGATGCGGAATCTTTTTTCGGTCGGCGTTTGGGTTATCGTATTGACTTTGCCGGAACAAGTATTGTGCGGTCTGGGATAAATTCGGCGGTGAATCATGTGATTGGCAGTCGGGATATAGAAATCGGCGATTCATTAGAGGTTCATAATCTTGAAATAGATGCAAAGCATTTCGGTGCGATGGTGGATTTGTATCCGTTTGGTAATACTTGGTTCTTTGGCGGATGGCGGATAAGTGGTGGGTACTATGGCGGGCAATTTGATGCAACGGCATATGTTGCGGGCGGTGATGAAAACGGCGAATTTGGCCTGGGCCGCAACAGATACAGGTACGCCGATGGTGCGTTTCGCGCAAGTGCAACGGCAAATTGGAAATATGATGGACCGTATGTTGGAACGGGTTTTGATTTAGGTTTGCTTGCCGGGTTTAAAATTTATTTTGATGCAGGGGTTGTCTTTACGCGCAAGGTCGCAAGTTTAAGTTTGGATGTGCCGTCTGATGACCTTTATAAATGGAACGGTGAAGATTGGGCTTTGGTTGACCCCGACGAATTGGCGAACGATGTCGAAGATGCGCGTTGTGACGCGCAAAGTGAAATGGACAAAGTAAAGTATTTCCCGATTGTAAAGCTTGGTTTAATGTATCGTTTTTAATCAAAAAACTTGCGTTTCGTATATAATTTCTGTAAAATTCCTCGCGTTAAATTAAACAAAGAGGTTAAAAAATGGCATCTGTGACTGCAAATGATATGCGCGTCGGTTGGGTGATTTCCCACAATGGTCGGCGTTATACTGTAACATCTATTACCAAAGTAAAACCGGGCAAGGGCGGTGCTTTTGTCCAGGCGGACTTGCGCGATATTGATACGGGAAACAAAGGTGGCGACCGTTGGCGTGCCGAAGACAAGGTTGAAAAACTTATGGTCGAAGATGTGGAATGCCAGTATTTGTATTCTGATGGAACGGATGCATATTTCATGAACCTTAACGATTATGAACAGTTTACAATGCCACTTGATTCATTGGGCGAACAGGTTAAATTCCTTGCTCCGGAAATGAATGTAAAAACTAATTTTGTCGAAGGTCAACCGGTTTCTATGTCTTTGCCAAAGACCGTTATCGCGACCGTTGAAGAAACGGAACCGGCGTTAAAGGGTCAAACTGCAACGGGCAGTGGTGGCAAGCCGGCAATTTTGGATAACGGTGTTCGGGTCCAGGTTCCAGTGTTCATAGAGCAGGGCGAAAAGATTGTTGTGAATACTGAAACGCTTGAATATGTTGAACGGGCGAAATAGTTGTTAGTATTAGTGATAAGTGTTAGTGCGGGCGCGTTTGCGCCCGTTTTTATAACTAATCACTATCTCAATCTATTTGCGGAATCCATGATGTTTGTAATTTCATCGATGGTGTTTTCGTAAACTGCACTGGTGCCCAGGCCGAGATATGCGCGTGGATTAAAACTGTTCGGTTTTTCGAACATTTCCAATCGTACCCCCGCGGTAAATGCAAGGCGTGAATCGCTGTCTACATTGATTTTGCAAATTCCCATCAATACGGCTTGGCGCAGTTGGTCGATTGGTATGCCGCGCGCGTTTTCTATGTTGCCACCATATTGGTTGATTGTGTTAACAAGTGTTTGTGGTACGCTTGATGCGCCATGCAACACAAGCGGAAAGTTCGGTAATCGGTGTGCAATTTCGCCAAGTATATCGAAACGCAACGATTCGGAATCTGATCGGCGTTTATATGCGCCGTGTGTTGTGCCGATTGCGACGGCAAGTGAATTTATGTCCGTACGTGTTACAAATTCCCATACATCGTCGGGGTTTGTGAAAAGTTGTTTGTCTGATTTTGTGTGTTTATCTTCGTGTCCATCGATTGCGCCAAGTTCCGCTTCGACCGTAACGCCATGGGCATGTGCGTATTCGGCAACGCGTGCGGAAAGTGCGATGTTTTTTTCAAATGGTAATGCACTTGCATCAATCATGACACTTGAAAATCCGATGTCTATGGCGTGGGCACAGGATTCAAACGAATGACCATGGTCCAAATGCAGGGCGATTTGTTCGTTCGGTGTTATCCGGAGTCCATTAATCATCGACATCAGCATATCGTCACCCATATATTCCAGTGCCGATTCGGAAACCGCCAAAATAATTGGGGAATGGGTTCTGCGTGCGGCGGTCGTGACCGCAAGCAATGTTTCCATATTATATATGTTAAACGCACCAATGGCGTACCGCCGCGCCATCGCGTTGGCGAACATATCCCGCGTGTTTACAAGACCAAATTTTTCGTAAAGCATAAAAAAGTTCCCTCAATTGCACGATAGAGCATATTTAATTTCTGTGCAATATGTTTTTTTAGTCCCGCCTACGCCAAAGGCTACGGCGAGGCAGGGGTTAGTGTAAGTGGTTAGTGGTTAGTGAAACAAAATCGTTGACATGGCGGTCATTTGTGCAAAAATATGTTCGAACGAATCGGGGGCCAGAGAGGTTAAAACAAACAAAGGAAAAAAAATGAGAAAAATTTTGTCTTTTATGGTTGTGGCCGTCGTATTTGCGGGTTGTTCTTACTATGATTATTACAAGGGTGGTGTGCGCTATGTCCAGCGCGGTGATAATTGCGTATATTATTCAGAACAATCTTCGGAAGAACAGTTTTCTGAAAAAGTTGAAGAATTTGATGACGAAAACCGCATTGTTTATAAGAACACTCGTTGTGAAGATTTGTTCACACGTGATAATGCGGGTCGTATGGACCTTAATGATCGTCATGTCTTGGTTCCGGCAAAGGTTGCGAATCGTAAACCAAAACCGGCACCGGTTGCAAAGCCGATTGTGGTCGAAAATCCGGCAAAACCATGCTGTGATTGCAAGGCGGAATTGGTTCCGGTTTCGCGTCAGTTTTATGCCTTTACGGACAAATAAGATTTGTTTGTTGTTGGTTTGACACCGCCAATTTGGGCGGTGTTTTTTATTTAGTGGTTAGTCGGGCGACATCCCTCTAGCCAGAGGGGAACTAATTCCAGAGTGTAAAGTTCTCCTCCGTTGGAGGAGTACGGTGTGAAACACCGGGATCCCCCTACGCCAAGGCTACGGCGTGACTTCGGGTGGTCAGAAAATTCGTTATTATTCCGTATTCTTTAACCACCCCGGCGGGTGCTACCCGCCACCCCTCCAAGGGAGGGGAACTTACACTATC
>JAZLCM010000047.1:0-1796 GCA_045614245.1 Candidatus Enterousia sp. | reverse complement strand
AAACGCGCGCAATGCGGTTTTGACGATAAAGGCAATTTCACCAAAGGTAAAAATTTTCGCACGTGCGCGCAACTTGCCGGAGTCGCGTGCATTGGTCAAAGAAGGTGTCCAAGAAGCATGGCCGGAAACGGTTGAATCTTCATTGATGCTTGCGCATGGGGTTCTTGAAAAACTTGGCGTGTCCGACGATATAATTTCGCACACATTGCAAGAAATGCGCGATGCGAATTATTCAAAACTTGATAACGCGATTACAGATAAAAATAATTAAAACACCGACCAAACGGTCGGCTTTTTTATCTTGTTCTGTGGCTCAATAACTCGTGAAAAGATTGGGTAGCCAATGGAATATTATACGGCTGTATAGGTCTCTTTGCTGTTATGTTCATATAATACCCACCTTGACCATTTGATGATATTAGATACAATGATTTATCACCACGACTAACAAGATATTCATCGTTTCTAATCTCGTCTACCTGATAAGATAACACATTTCCATACGTTAATCTGCGCAAGCATCTGCCCCATCTGGCGAACTGTTTATCCATTAAATCAATTGCGGCAACACAATTCGCGAACAAGGGGGCACTCTCATCTAATATTTCGTCATTCACATATATCTGCCCGTACTCAGAACTGATGGTAAACTTTCGGTCACCCTGTGGCACATAAAAATAATTAGGGCCTCTTGGGTTATCATAAATATTATATTGTAAGCGTTGATGTTTGCCATAAGAATAATCTATAACGGTTTCAACTGTAAAAGCCCATCTTATCTTAGGGGAATTGTTCATATGGAATATAATTTCCCCAAGGGTCATAATTTGCCCGTTCATCAATATGGGTTCATCTAACATTTTGTTGTCCTTTTACATCGCCTCTCTTGTCACCCACTTTGTACGCATGCTAGCACACAAAAAGGAAAAATCAAACATTTTGCGTTTGCTTTTGTTTATCTGTATTGCTATACTCTCGCAAGACATTACACAAGGAAAGAAAAATGAAAAAAACAATCGGCGCAATAGTCGCGATAATAGCAATCGTTTTGATTGACCAAATATCCAAGGGAACTTTGTTATATCTAATTACTGGGTCGGCGTTTGTGTCTGGCGCGGCGTGGACCGTTGTGCCGGTGCCATACCTGATGCGGCATGTAACGAACTTTTTCAATGTGGTTTTTACATGGAATCCGGGAACGGCGTTTTCGATGTTTCGCGGGCTTGGTGACGATTTGCCGTTGGTTATGACAATTGCAACCGGTGCAATAATCGCGCTGATTTTATATTACTTGTTTGCGCGGGCAAAAAGTTATGAACGTATTCCACTTGTTTTAATCGCGGGTGGGGCACTCGGAAATTTTGTTGACCGTTTGCGTTTTGGCGCGGTCATCGATTTTCTTGACTTTCATATTGGCGGTGCGCATTGGCCGGCGTTTAATATCGCCGACAGTTTCATTACAATCGGTGTGATTCTTTACATTTTGAATTGGTGGTTTGCGCGCCGTCGTTGCATGCGTAATTTAAAAGGATAAAAAATGGTAAAATTTCTTGATAATAATAATTCTGGTTTTGCGGCGTGGAACGCGAACAGGGGGGCGGCCACAAAACCAAAGTCAAAACTTGGCGGATTTTTGTGGTGGTTTATATTGTTCCTTGGGTCGTGGTGGTTGATAAGCATGTGGACATCGCCCAAAAACACACCTGCACCAAGTGATGCCGATATCGCGATTATTTCCCAAGATGTTTCCGCTTTACCGGCGCATGAGATATCGTCGGATAAAATCCATGCGAATG
>JAZLCM010000046.1:0-10990 GCA_045614245.1 Candidatus Enterousia sp. | reverse complement strand
CTGGTATCTTTTTGATCTTCTTTAAACTCAGAATTTTTTGTATAATTCCTTAAAGCCGCAGTGTATTGATTGTAATATGTTCCGCACGTCGATGCAGCTTGCATATTTCTTGCATTCTGCTGATCGGAATTTCTGTTCCGTTGTAACAGACCACCAAGTAAATTGCTACTTTGAACAGCATCGGCAAGGTATGCGCCACCAACACCACCGATACCCGCACCAGCGATTGTTGCCGCCACAGTTGCCCACTTTTGACCGGTCGTCAAACCAATTTTTTCAATATCGGCATCGTTTTCACATTTCGTACTCGAAGGCAAAGTTCCCTTGGCAACCGCCTTTTTACACGCAACGCGTTTTGCAATCTGTTCCAAATTCTTTTGTGGAATCCATGAACCACAGGTGAACACATCACCAACCGCAAAGTATGCCGTTGACCAATTCTTGGCATTAGTATTCGTTTGCAGATAGTTTTGTATATCCGGATCATCCGATTGAATCGTTACACGTGCGCGACAGAACGAACCATACAAGTCGTTACTTTCTACAAATTCGCCTTGCTTTAATCCGTTAACCGAATAATTTTTCGGCACACGTTTGCTACGCAACTTCACCCACATATATGTAGATGCCATATCATTACGTCCCATAATACCGCCATTGTTCGCGGCACGACACATGTTCTGTTCTTTGGTTAACTTCTGGTTATACTTCGCCTGGGCTTCCAGTTCCAGATTACCAAGAACTTCGCGAATCAGTGATGTTGCCGCCATATTCATTTGATATTCATTTCGACTCACATAATATGGTTTAATATATAAGCATCCGTTCTCATCAACAGTGTCACACTCCATAACAACAGTATCGTCACATTGATCAGTCGATTCTTCTACGGTACATCCAGTCTTTACTTTACTCGATACCTCGTTTGCTGTATAACCACCGCTGACTGCACCAACCCACGCATCACGAACACTGGTTGCGCCCCCCCAACTGGACCCCGTTTGCTCTGTGTTTTTATCTTTTACAATTTGAATTTTAAGGTGTTCTTCACATACTGGCGATTGTGTTACCGTATTTATACACAAACCACGAACGATTGTGAAATCCAATACCCCACCAACTTTGTTCATACTATTATCAAAATCAGATGAACCACTTGTAGTGCCAGTAGATCCGCGACCACTCATGCTACCAGAAGCCGACGCCGAACCTGTACCTAAACCAGCCGTATTGTATGTGTCGGTCATAACATCCGTCCGATTACGATAGCACCCCGTATAGTCCGCACCACAAAGCGAACGAACGCAACTTATTACCGTATTTTTGCATTGTTTTTCCATCTGTTCAATTGCCGCATCGTCGTAATTTTCCTTTAACGCCTTATTCAAACGTGCAACCACACCAATCGGATCTTTTCCTTTGCTTTTTTCAGGAAATACTATACCAAATGTATCTATATCGGCGTAACTATAATTATAACCAGCTTCGGTTGCCGATGCCGCCGCATATTGACAATTTGCATCTGTATTCACAATGGCTTCACACCCAAGTCTAATTTCTTTATACGTGCTGGGCGCATTAATTGAACAGGATGTTCGAGTAGCTGAAGTGAGAAGCTCACCACCGGTTGTGAAACAAGTATCTGAAGAACCAAAAACCTTTGAATAACATGCCGACCCAAGTCCAGCGCCACAAGAACGCATCGCACAAGACTTAATCACATCGCTACAACTATCTTTTGCTTGTTTGTCGAAATTATCCAACATAGCCTGCAATTGATTATCCACACGTGTCATGGTTGAAGATATTATATCCGCATAAATATCGTCGCGTTTTTCTTCGTCCAGCAATTGTTTGTTTGTTGGCATTGATTTTAAAACAGTGGCGTAACAATACCTGTTGCCGGCGATAGCTTCATAACACAATCCCTTGATATACTTTGAAACATCAGCTTTTGTACGTGCATTTGCAGAAACTTTCATCTCCTCTTCAGTAAGTTCACGTCCTTCACGTATGGCTTCAACAATCTCGGCCAATCGAGTATCACTATTAGCGATGCATTTATATGGGTTAGTGCCACATGCAGAAAGCACACATTGGTCCGCAACCTTATAACAAGTCGAAACCGAATTTAGCGCCGCCAATTGTTGACCTTCGGTTATCATTTCACCAATACGACTCGTTGACGATGGATTATCCAAATAATTTGCTTCACCAAAAAGTTCTTTTATACCCTCGGCTTGGCAACGTACACGCGTTGACTCACAGTAAATTCTTTGTTTTTTGAATTCGCTGTTCGTGGTGCAAAGTTCAAAATTTTCGCCGCAAACATTATCTTTTTTCAGGCACGATGTGTAACGCTTTACGCACGACGATGTGTCAAGACGGTTGCTGATTGCGCCCGCTTCGATAAACTGACCAAGTATACTGCCGTCGGTGGGGTAAACATATTCATCGTTCGAATTTTTTGTAGCAAGGTTTGTTGTGCTGGTTGTTCCAAAAAGGGCATTGATACCGGCGGATGTGCACTGTAACAAAACACTGTTGCACTGGGGTTTTTTCGCATAGAACAATTCCTTGGTCGTGCATTCTTCGAAATTAAAGTCGCAGACGTCGGACGCCTTGATACAATCGGTATAGTTGTTTACACATTCAACTTCGTCCATAAGGGCGGAATCAGTACTGGACGACGATGACGTCGATGTTGTGGTGGTCGTCGTATATTTCAATGTCGGCAACCGACGCGCCGCGGCGATATTTGATGCACTTGCCACACCAACGGTCGGCGATACGGATATACGACCATTCGCGTTCGACCTGTCTATGGCATTTAATGCGGCATCCGCAGGCGCAACAACGCACAAAACCGGCAAAATTCCAATAATAGTAGTAAGAAATTTCATTCTCGTTCCCCTTTTGGTATCGATTTATTATATCACACAAATGGGAGAAAGAAAAGTAAAAAGTGGTCAATGTTTGTGGTTAGTGTTAGTGGTGGGCGGTGCTTTGCCAACCCCTATACTAACACTTCCCGCAATTCCAACATATCGGCGGGCAAGTCAGTTTTGAAACGCATCTTTTCGCCCGTTATGGGATGGTTAAACTCCAGAATTTGGGCATGCAGCATTTGACCACTATGCGTTTTAATAAATTCCAGTAAATCCGGATTTTTTACCGAACCCAACCGCACAGACGCGCGACCATACACCCCATCGCACAAAACCGGAAAACCATGCGACGATAAATGAACCCTTATTTGGTGCGTGCGACCGGTCATCAGTGTGCAACGAAATTCCGAAACCCCATCGCGCGACCACGCATCCAGGACTTCGACCACAGTATGTGCGGGCTTTCCACCGGATTTGACCATCGTCATCTTTTGCCGGTTGCGCGAAGACCGCGCAATGTTGCCCGTTATATCCGCACCCGTCCAATTTGGTACCCCCCAAACAAAGGCGATATATTTCCGCGTCAAATTATGTGTGGAAAAAATTTTAACTAATTCACGATACGCCGCATCAGATTTTGCAAAAACCACAACGCCACTTGTATCTTTGTCCAAACGATGGACCACCCCCGGACGCGTTGCACCACCCAATGCCGAAAGATGCGTATGCGATAAAATGTTTTGAACAAGCGTTCCCGTCTTGTTGCCCGCCGCAGGGTACATAACCACGCCACGCGGTTTATTCACAACGATTATGTCGTCGTCTTCGTACAAAATTTCTAAATCTAAATCGTCCGCGATATTGTCGGTTGCGACATCCGTCGTGGGGGTTGGAATTTCAACAATTATTTTGTCGCCAATTTTTACCTTTTCGGAAAATTTTATGCTTTGACCATTGCGGGTCACGGTAAAGCGCTGAATCTCACTGCGCGAAAAAGTCGGTAATTGCGAAACCAAGAATTTATCTAATCGCATACCAACCGATTCTTCGCCAACGATAAATTCACGTGTATCAGACATGTTTACTTGTAATCCTTCCATTCAGGTCCACGAACGCACTTTGAAAAATCAATATCCAATTCGCGGTCGCCGGTCACCGGGCATTTTAGAATTCCGGTGCTTTGCGCCTGGTCCGCTTCACGTGTCGCATAGCGCCATGTAAAACTTATTTCCGTTGGCGCATGCACGCAAACCAAGCGCAATATGCCGGTCGATTGTCTGTTCGGGCCAAGCCAGATTCGAACACTATCCGCTTCGCCATAGCATGGAAACGCGTCAAGGTAATATAATACCACACCGCGTTCGACATCAGAATTCTTCCAAGTAAAACGCCCGACATATTGACGCAGTGGTAAACCAGTCAGTGCCGCCCAATCGGTTGTTGTTGAAAAAATACTTACACGCGGGCCGGCGGGCGTTGGTGGCACCGGCTCATCCGCCGCCATCACACCGAACGACAAAATAATCGCAAACATTCCCAGCAACAATTTATTTATCATTTTTACCCTCCATATTTACCAATTCAACCGCGACACGTTTTACACCCGAAACATTTCCCGAAAGACGATGAGTAAACCCAACCGATTGACCAACATCCAAAAATGTTGCCGAAGGCATAAATCGTTGGCGTGCGATTGGCGTATCTTTTTCATCGTAAAGGACGATTACCAAATCTGGAAATGCGTATATATCATCAGAACGATTTGTAACTGTTCCCTTTACAACAATTTGCGATGCACCATCTGTCGTCACCGTTTGAATATCGTTTATAACCGCGACAAGCGGTCTTTTATCAGGATCATCGCGACGCGATGTAACAATAACCACCACCGCGAAAACCGTCGCCGCCAGCAATGCACAAAGCGACGCAAAAAACACCATCAAACCCGAACGATGCGTTTTACTTTTTATCGTCCACGCATGTCCGCATATTGCACACCGAACATCCCCAGACACGTCCGCCGGCAAATTATATTCTGTTTTACAAATATCACATTTTATTTTCATATTCTGTTTCCTTGGTCAAAGATATACCACAAATTATTCCAAATTCAACAGCAGATATTTCCCACGAACATTTTTTTCTATTTCAATAATCGCATTCATAAAATCGCCCATCGTTGCGTTTTTGTTTGACGCAACAGAACTGAAAACTTTTGTAGCGGTTGACCCAGGGACAGATTCGCGACGCAAAATTCTTGTTGCCATATCGGACAATGTCGGTGAATTTATATCACCAAGATTCGCAACGCGCGCCGCAACATCCCAATAATAATTTGGATTTACCGAATCAATAATTTTTTCTTTGACACCAAGTCGTGGTGTTATTGAACCGGTAAAACCAACGGTCACAAACATCGCACTTATTCGGCCTTCGGTCATATCAAGTGAACCACCGATTCGTATTGTTGATAAAGACCCCGACGGAACCGTAAAACCACCCAATGTAAGTGTTGTCACAGACAAGTTATCCGCCGTAAACGCGGATACTTTGGCAAAGTCCGCAAGACTAAACATTCCATTTACACTTATGCTTTTTGCATCACCGGACAATGTTCCAGAAACCAATGCGGTTTGGGTGTTATATGTAGAATCTATGGTTGCCCGTTTTTTAAAAATAACATCGGTTGCCATAAGTTTGTTGATATCTAATGATTCTTCTAGTGAAATTCCATCGGCGTTGACGAATGCAGCATTATTTATATCACGATTACCAAGATTTAAAACAGATGCCATGGTTGCATCAGACGCGCTGTCCGATGGGACACGCCATAAATACATTGCGTTATCACGTGTTATACCGGTCGTTTGAATAATCCCGGATGTCCCCCCAATGCCTAAATCGACCGTATCTGCACTCCATGTTCCAAATGCGCCGTATGCACGCGTACCTTCGATAAAACCAATTTTGTCGTCCCCCATTTTTACAATTTCACGTGTTCGCATAGCGTTTAATTCAGAATCGTTAAATGCGATTACACCCTGGAGTGATGCCTGGCCACCAACATCAATTGATTTTAATATACGCAACTGGTATTTATCCGCCATGCTTTTTGCAAATTCTTTATCAAGCCCGTAATCAACTAAATCAGACAATTTTATTCTTATAATGTTTCGTCCCAATGTTTTTAACATCTGTTCACGATTTTCCACAATATAATGTTCCAGAATTGTTTGTATTTTTTGCATTTCACGTGTGACGCGTAAATTTTCTGCACGCGCAATCGCACGTGTTTGATAACTGTATATAAACGGAATCAAAGTCCCCGCAAGTGCAATAGTTAATAAAAATTCTATCAACACCGTACCGCGACAAGAATTTGACCAAGAAAAAATTTTACTGTTCATTTTCATTTTTTGTTTTAACCGTTTTCCATCCTGTTTGCATTATTGCGATAAATTCGTCACGCCCCGGAATTTTTGGAATTGGCGAACGCGCCAAAGTCAAAGATATAAATGAGGGCGGATTTTTTGATGGGAATGTCCAACCACCAAATTTAATTGGCGCACTGGACGATGCCAGTAATTCACCGGACACCGTTAATCCGTACGTTCCCATAAAGGTTAATTCACCCACGGATATGTATGGCGCATAAACCGTTCCGGTGGTCATGCCCGCGAAACCACTTATTGTTTTAAGACTTGTCGATTTAAGAATAAGATTGTTACCAACATTGATTGAATCGTTTACTGTTGCACGATCTGCAATAATGCGGGCATTTAAATCGATACCATTACCGTTCAATTTCTTGGCTTCGATATTTCTAAATCCACTTATATCCCCGGAAACACGCAATGTTCCAATCGTTGCAGCATCGCCATTCATATTCGCACCCGAAGAAAAGTAAACACTTTTTGTATCGACGGTTTCCGCAACAACAAATGTCGCATCAAGATTTCGCACACGCAAAGATTTTCCGTTTATACCCCCAACATTATATATATCGTACCCGCCCATATTTAAATCGCGTTGCATCATATTTAAATCATCGTCACCTGTTGTTCCACGATGTAAAAACTTTGTTGTATCAAAGTCACCTTGGTTACGCGTTATTTTATAAACTAAATTTCCAACATTAAAATCGGGTGCCGTCACCGCCCAAGTATCACCATACGCGATTCCATCATCAGCGACCACCGCTGCATCCGCACCAATATTTTTTGCAATCCGCATAACACGCTTTGGCGTTGTTTGTAAATCAAACGCAAGATACACATCTATAACTGTGCCGCCACGAACAGAGTATTTATCAACGAATCCAACAGAAATTGATTCTGAAATACTTTCAAGTTCTTTGTCCGACATTTTGATTTGCGCGACTTCGGGCCAAACATCTTGATTTAAACGAACAAAGTTTAACATGTTTTCACGCAAACTTATTATATCGTTTGCGATCGCCATATCATGTATTGTATGCGTTGCATCGGTAATCATTGAATATGTGAACGGCGCTGCGACTGCAATAATGACCATGGCCAACAAAACCTCGACCAAACCACCACCACGTTGTGCAACGACTTCTGATTTCTTCAAAAAGTTATGTTTATTCACAATCAACGCCACCCCCAATTAGACATTGTTTTATATCTATACGCCTTTCAAGCCGTTGCCAAAATACATACTGGCAAATAATATATTGCGCCAAAGATTTAGAATTATAGGAACTGCCGATTGAAGATATTATCGTGTTGCAATTTACCGTTGTGTCTGATTCCTGTGTTGGATTTGCAAGAATTTGAAAACCGCCATTATCTATGGTGTCAACCAATGCGTCCGGCAACATTGATGTCCCAGACGGACGTATATCCAACAACGCCGCACCGTCCCCGCCCCGCGCAAGACTGTTTGATGTTTGGTCACGCAATGTTATATTGCTTGCATAAATATTGTTGGCATCGATACCACTGGTACTGCTGTACATAAGGGTTGATTCATCAATGAACACATCTTGCCCGCGCGACATATTTATAAAAGACCCCACATCCAACCTTTCCACATTAAAGGTTATGCGACTTGCAACCAAATTCCCACCGACCGTCCATTTTGCGGGACCATTAAAACTTGTGCGTCCGGCCACCATATCAAAACTTACTATATCGGCATCGCTGACCGTAATATTTCCGCCATCACCAAATTTGGAAACCGTTCGTGCAATCAACGACCCAACCTTTAACGAACCACGCGTTAGCGAAAGTGCCGCTTCGCCGTCCATAGATTGAAAAGTTGTTCGATTTGTATTTAGCATTTTGATTGTGTTGCGTTCTTTACGACCAGCCTCGGTACCGGTTATTGATAATGTGACCGCTTCACCAGTATCAAATTTTGCACGACGTGCAAATATATTTGCCACATTATTTAGATTAAATCCGCCCATATCCAAATCCGTAAGGAATCCGGACGAAGACGAAATTCCATCATTTCTGCGCACTACATCTGAATACACTTCGCCAAGATGAATTCCAACATCAATGTTTCCACTTTTATCTTCGGGGTCGAAGACCGCATAAAAACCGATACGCCGCGCAAGTTCCGCACGTTGCATAGTATTGATTTTACCACCCGCCAATCGTATAAATGCGGAAATTTCTTGGTCATCTTTGTTTATAACCAAAATTATATCTTGACCCAATGCCGTCCGTGTTACAAAACCAATCGGCAAACCGTACGGCTCTAATAAATCCGCCAATTTTTCACCTGATACCTTTGTTTCGTTGTATGGTAAACTTGTGGCGTTTTCTTGGATATAAATTTTTGCGGCGGTTCTTATGGTATCAACCTGACGCGTGGCAGAATACATTTGCGCCGACATGTCACGCACCGCAAGCCTGTGCGCGAAAAACGGCATAAAAACAAAAACAAGTGTCAACGCAAGTAATGCCTGGATTAAAAAACTTCCGCGTTGAGATGACATGACTCCTCCTGCATAATGCAAGCATAGCAATAGAAAAAATTTATTGCAATTAGTTTTAATATGCTTTAATATCACACATGTTTAGTTGTTCGGTTATCCGAACGGAATTTACCAAGGGTTTGTTCCCAAATAAAAGAAATAATATGCAAGCTAGAAAAAATCAAACGAATGCACGCGGTCAATCGTCCGCAAATTCAAGAAATCAATCGCCGGTTATGGTGATGATTCAACGTTGTCATAAATGGCGTATGAAACGCAAACAATACATGGATCAGGCACGCATCGCAACCGATGAAATCGAACGCGAACGCTTGCTCCAGGCGGCGGAACATTACGGTCGTATTGTCAATGAAGAACAGGCAAAAATTGATTCTACACGCGACCCGCGCGATAAAACGCCGATTACCGATATCACACCGTCGACCGAGGCACAATCCGAAAACCAAGAAAATCCGGAAAATACCGACAATGACGATGAACAAAATTTCCCTATGTTTTTAACACAGCTGAATTAGTGATTAGTGTCAGTGGTTAGTGTTAGTGAACCGCCGAGTAATCGGCGGTTTCTTAATCAACTTTCACTAACCACCTATACTACCTATATCAGGCATGAAAGTGCCGCACTGGTGTTCTTTAACAAGAACCAACCAATATGATAGTTTGTTAAATATACAGTTATCATAAATATGGCAAATATACCAACGACTATCGTCACCGCAACGCGCCGTCCACGCATACAATAAAGTGCGATATTATAAAACAAGAACAAAACATACAAATCCCCTATAATACTTATTATCCACATCGACAAACAATTAAATGCGACCGCGTTCAAAACCAATATCACAGGATAGATAAAGAAAATCGATGCCAATCCCTTGATTGCGATTTCCCAGTCACGTTCACCGCCGGTCATTTCTGAAACCAACATCATAAGTCCGCCACCAATAAACAGCAACGCAACCGCGATAACCGGAACAATAATCACCGCCGTAAACACTGAATTTATTGTTATCGTTGCACCACCGATAAGTTTTATTCCCAAAACCAGTAATCCGCCAAGCAACCCATAAATAAACGCCTTTAACATAGATTCTTCGATATCACCATCGGCGACAATTTTGGAAAAGAATCTGCGTGGGTTCACAATAACATCTTTGATAGACCGGTACCAATTTTTTATTTTCTTCATGGTTGTATTCCTTTTGCTTCCTTTGTGATTTGATTATTTATATTTTTGCTTTATAATTAGAAAAAATCAATGGAAAAACAAAATGAAGAAAATAGCTATCGCCGGACGACCAAATACCGGCAAGTCGACTTTGTTTAACGCACTTACCGGAACGCGGGACGCGTTGGTTCACGACCGTCCGGGGGTGACACGCGATACTATTTGTGGTCAAATGATTGGGCGCAACGATTGTATGTTGTGCGATACGGCGGGACTTGAAAACGCGCGGGCGGGTATAGCCGCAGATTCAACAAATATGGCGATTGACGCAATATCTGATGCCGATGCGGTTTTGTTCGTGGTGGACGGTCGCGTTGGTTTATTACCCGAAGATATAAATTGGGCACGCGCCGTTCGTCGCAAGACTAAATCGCCGATACTGTTGCTTGTGAACAAGACGGAATCGGGACGGCGACTTGGCGATATTCATGAATTTTATAAACTTGGTTTCGGTGAACCGGTTTTGATTTCGGCGGAACATAAACGCGGCTTTGATGCGATATTCGAATTTTTGGAACGCACCGTACCGGCGACCGAAACGAACAATTCTTTGGCACCGGAATCGCGTGTAAAAATTGCAATTTTGGGTCAACCAAATGTTGGAAAGTCGACACTTGTCAATCGTGTTTTGGGTGAAAACCGTCAAATTGTAAAGGACGAACCCGGGGTGACACGCGACACTGTAAAAATTCCGGCAAAATTCTATGGGCGCGATATATTGTTGATGGATACGGCGGGACTGCGACGCAAATCAAATGTGCGCGATGATGTGGAAACCTTGTCGGCACTAAAATCTTTGGACGCGATTGAAAAATCCGATGTTGTGATTTTGGTCGTTGATGCCACACGCGACATTGAAAATCAGGCACTTGGTATCGCCGCACGTGTTTATGACGCGGG
>JAZLCM010000045.1:0-7985 GCA_045614245.1 Candidatus Enterousia sp. | reverse complement strand
CACTTCCGTCGCCGCCCTAGTCCGCAATAGTATATTTCCGTCGCAAGATGTCACGAATATCGCGCACATGGGTATAAACAGTTTTTTCATTTGCCTTCCTTACTATATTTACTGAATTTATAACTTCATCCGTTTGTGCATTTGCGCCACGCGCCACACATTTTTCATTCGCGATTCGTGCGCCCATAATATACGCGCCAATAACCATCGCACAAACGGCGATTATTAAATACTTTTGCATTTTGAAAATCCCCCCAACAAAGAAACGCACCAAACGGTGCGTTTATTACTGATTCATCGAATTAAAGAAATCATCATTTGTCTTGGTCACACGCAATTTATCAAGCAAGAATTCCATTGCCTCCAAAGTTCCCATCGGATTGATGATACGGCGCAAAACATACATTTTTGCCAATAAATCCTTACCCACCAACAAATCTTCCTTGCGCGTGCCGGACTTTGTGATATCAATCGCGGGATAAACGCGTTTATCAGACAATTTTCTATCCAAAATAATTTCACTATTACCGGTTCCTTTGAACTCTTCAAATATAACTTCGTCCATCTTTGACCCAGTATCGACAAGTGCGGTCGCAATAATCGTCAAACTGCCGCCACCTTCGATATTACGCGCGGCGCCAAAGAACCGCTTTGGCCGTTGCAACGCATATGCATCAACACCACCGGTCAACACTTTACCACTGGACGGCACAAAGGTATTATATGCACGCCCCAAACGCGTGATGGAATCAAGTAAGATTACAACATCTTGACCGGCTTCGACCAAACGCTTTGCCTTTTCGATGACCATTTCGGCAACTTGGATATGACGCGTTGCGGGTTCATCAAATGTCGAAGAAATAACTTCACCTTTGACACTGCGTTGCATATCGGTCACTTCTTCGGGACGTTCGTCAATAAGCAACACAATCAATTTCACTTCGGGATAATTAGTCGCAATCGAATGTGCGATATTTTGCAACATAACCGTCTTACCGGTGCGCGGTGGCGCAACAATAAGCGAACGTTGACCACGACCCGTCGGCGATATAAGGTCAATTACACGCGCGGACAAATTGCGTCCCTTGTCGGTATCACCAATAACCTCCATCTTTAATTGCTCGTCCGGATAAAGTGGCGTCATATCATCAAAAGAAACCCGATGGCGCAACTTTTCAGGATCATCACCGTTCACGCGTTCAATTGTTTCCAACGCAAAATACCGTTCAGATTCATCCTTTGGTGCCTGAATTTGCCCTTCGACATAATCGCCGGTTTTTAATCCGTACTTTTTAATTAAATTTGGTGACACATATAAATCATCGGGACCCGCCAAATAATTACTTTCCGGCGCGCGCAGAAATCCAAAACCGTCTTGCAGACGTTCCAACACCCCATCACCAATAAGTGTGATTTTTTTGTCCGCCGCAAAACCACGCATAACCGCAAAGCGCAATTGTTGCACATTTAATTGCGACGCTTCTTCAATACCCATATCTTCCGCCATTTTCAACAACTGTTGCGGCGACTTAGCCTTTATTTCATTTATATGCATAAAAAGTCCTTTTTTTGGAAAATTCGTGATACAGAACGCACCACGCCTCTACTTCGGCAAACATTATTACACATTTTTAACAAAAAGTCAAGTATAAGCGGTTAGTGAAAATGCATATAAGCAACGGGCGACTTGGCGTCCACACTAACACAAACCACTTACACTGACACTCTTCCCTACTTTTCCCCTTGATTTTTAACGAAATTATTGCTCCAATGCAATTACATTAAACAAAAGGAAGAAAAATGGCTGGAAGCATAAACAAAGTTATATTGGTTGGTAATATTGGTCAAGACCCCCAGGTTCGTACTATGCAAAGCGGACAAAAAGTGGTAAGTTTTTCACTTGCGACATCTGACCGTTGGCGCGATCGTCAAAGTGGCGAACAAAAGGAACAGACCGAATGGCACAGAATCGTGATTTTTAGCCCGAATTTGGTCGAAGTCGCCGAACGCATGTTGCAAAAAGGAACAAAACTTTATATCGAAGGCGCATTGCGTACACGTAAATGGCAAAACCAACAAGGCGTTGACACATACACGACCGAAGTTGTACTTAACCAATTCAGTGGAACAATGGTGATTCTTTCGGGTGCCAAGGCGGTTGATTCAATGACTGGCGGTACATCTGCGGCACCCGCACCAACACCAACCGAAGAAATTTCTATTTCGGAAATCGGCGACGATATTCCGTTTTAGTGATAAGTGTTAGTGTAAGTGGTTAGTGAAAGTAATATAAAAAACGGGCGCGACTGCGCCCGTTTCACTAACACTAACCACTAAAACCTATACATTCCTGAAAGATGGAATTTATGCATTTGGATATTTTCGTTATACTGATAACGATAATCCAACCCAACATGCACACCATTTACCGAAAGGAATTCTATACCTGCACCCGCATGCAACCAGAATGGATCAAGCCCAATATCATAATCGCGCCACGGACTTACGACCGCAAACTTATAATCCATGGTATCCGGCGTAGCCACTAAATCATATTCAACACCAAGTTTTGCATACGGACGTAACTGGAACCAGGCGGATGGATAGAAACGTTTCTGGGCGGTCAAAGAATATCCAGGCGTCAAAACAAAGTGCCCATCAAAGTCAAGGTTCATATAATCAACCCCACCAAGCTTTTCGGTCATATCAAATCCAAAATTATATCCCATACGCAAATACACATTACCAACCACGTACTGATTCAACCAGTCGTGTATCAACCCCGTTTCGCCAACCAAACCAAACGACGTCGCATCACCTTCGATTCTATTATCAAGCCATGTTTGTTCGCGGGCGACATCAATAAAGTTCAAATCAATCATCGCATCACCATACCAACGCGCCTGATTATTTAAAGTCTTCATAAAATACGCACCACCACCAAAATTAAGATTGCGAACATCTGTATCAACATAACCGGTCGCCGAAACACCGGTATAACTTAAATCAATAACATCATTATCTTCGCCACGCGTATGAGACATATGCCCCATCCAACCCAGAATCAAAGTCTTGCTTGATTGCCAATCATAACCAAAATTAAAGCCAAACCGCGATCCATGTGCATGGGTATCAACCAAATCATCAATAAAGTATCCATAATCTGCAATAAACCACAACTTGTTCAGCCGACGATTACGATTCCAAATCGCTTCATCAATAAACCTATCGGACACATCTTTAAACACAGTATGAGTATTTAACTCTAACGCGTTTGCAATCTGATTAGCCTCACGCAATTGGAACACCCGACTAAACGCCCGAATAACATTTGGATTATTATATCTTGCATAGTCATACATACGCGCATACAATTCTTCACTGACCCGATAAAGAGGCGTATCATCAAACAGTGTCCGCGCCACAGTCAACGGCGATTCGTACGAAAAACCATGCAACAAAAGTTCGTATTCAATCAAATCATCCAAAGCACCCGCAGATTGATATTCCCCGCGCGTATAATATGACGCACGTGCCACAACAGGTTGCAGTTTGAACATTTTAAAGAAATCTGCAAAACGTTCATCAAACACAACATACAAACTATCTTTGATACCGTCGCCATCTGTATCATACGACGCCAAATAAATCGGCAAATTTGTTCCTTCTTCATTATAATCACTGGACGTTGGCAAATAATTCGTACAAACCGTTCCAGTCGCATCACAGAAATTTATATTCAGTGCGGCGATACTTGATGCCAACTGTTCCAAACCATTATCCGCATGCAACAACCAAATTGCCGAATCAGCATGAACATCACTAAGAATATTTATACCAATTCCCGGTTCCATCAATGCCGAACCGTTTGACATGTCAACGCCAACGATATTTGTTATCAATGAACCCGACACAGAAATCAACGGTTCTGCAGCCTCCGCAGAATCATTGATGATAGTTCCAACCATACCAACATCATCAAATATCGTCGTTGCCCAATATGTATAACCCGCATCCTCTGAATTTGCAAAGGCAACCAAACTACTTGTTGTATTGAACAGATAGTTTCCACCAACCGTCATACCGCCAAGTCCAATGATATCTGTTCCACCAATTATATTGCCCCCAACGGTAATGTTCATCCCCTCGTCCAGCCCAGGATTATATATCGCGACATCATTACCACCAAGATTTCCACCGACATTTAACGACTCAGCCGTCATTTCAATATGACTGTTGCCATTTGATATAACACCAGCGCCAACATCTATCGCCTGTGCCGAAATTCCAAGACTATTCGATCCACCAACCAATATTCCACCACCAACATTGACATAATTGTTCGTTACATCTATATCGGTTTCGCCACCGGTAATATTCATTCCGCCGATCGCCGCATTGGAATTTCCCATGGTCAAATCACCCGCAACCGAAATTGCACCATTTGACTCTATACTCGTCACATTTGAAATATTTACCCGCCCGTTATTTGACACAGAAAGTCCGCCTGTATCAAGTCCTATAAACAAAGCCGATAAATTCATCGTTCCGCCGTTTGCCACAATTCCATCCGCATTGATTGCGGTGGACGCCGACAAAGACATTCCCGCATTTTGATTACTAAAACCATTGCGAATCGTATTCGCACTTATCGCGCCATTTGTTACATTAAGTGCAAAAGAATTTAAATTATTGTCAAAAAATTCATCGATTCTATCGCCCAGTGATAAAGTCCCAGTTGTCAAACTAAACGAATTAGTTATATCCATACTCGACAAATCGAATCCATGTGCAAGTGTTGTCGCACCCGAAATAACACCAACGAAATCGCCCTTGTTTATAAACGAAGCCACCGTCGTTGAATCCCCACCGTTCAATGTCAACGATTGTGCATAAATTTTCAACGTGCTGCTGTTCAATGTATCCGCACCCGATTCGTTCGTAATACACTGCGCAGTAATTGCACCCGCCGTCAAAGACATTGTCCCGTTTGACTTATTTTCAATATTACCATTCGCGACACTAAACGCCCCGTTTCCAAGGTTTACCGTCACATTTTTTGAATCCAATGCCTGGAACGCACTGCCCGTTCCGGTAATGGTCAAAGAATTCGCCGTTATCGTGGCACTTCCATTTTCGGACGCCACAAACTGCCCCAACGACACAGACCGACCACTAAGGTTCAAACCGCCATACGCATCTATGATATTGGCGGTAAAATTATACAGATTGCCCCCAATTGTCAAATTATACCCTGATGCAATATTCAAAGTTCCCCCAATCGAAATATTACCGCGCGTTGAAATAGAATAATTTGGTCGAATGCCCGTTCCGGCATAAACACTGCCCTCTTCAATCGGCATAACCGCGTTATAGCCAATATATACATCACCCGCGGTCGTAAAAGAACCGGCAACTTTTATTCCGATTCCGCTTTGAAATATATAGGTATCAGTCAACAAATCCAACGGTTCACTAATCACCGTCATCTGCCCCGGCACAGTAGGAATTGTGATATTTTCTGCAAAAACACACACCGGTGTCATGCAATATAAAAAAGGTGCTAATTTTTTTATCATATTTTTTTGTTCTTTTTCTCTATTCTTGTTGCTATATTATACCACAACCTGGAAAGAAAAAAAAGCGACAAGTATCAAATAAGGAGAAAAAATATGTACAAAATCACAAAAATTCATGCACGTCAAATTATGGATTCACGCGGCAACCCAACGATTGAATGCGACATAACCCTTGCGGGCGGTGCGCTTGGTCGTGCGGCGGTTCCATCGGGCGCAAGTACCGGTTCATTCGAAGCACTTGAACTTCGTGACGGTGGCGATGCCTTTATGGGCAAAGGCGTAACAAAGGCGGTAAAAAATGTAAATGAAATTATCGCACCTGAACTTATCGGCATGGACGCGACGGCGCAAACCGAAATCGATGAAAAAATGATTGCGCTTGACGGCACCGCGAACAAGGATAAATTGGGCGCAAACGCAATATTGTCGGTGTCTTTGGCACTTGCGCGCGCGGCGGCAAACCAAAAGAAAATCCCGCTTTATAAATACATTGCGGAAATTTACGGAAATAAAAATCCGCATGTTTTGCCACGTCCAATGATGAACATTATCAACGGTGGCGCGCACGCGGACAACGGACTTGACGCCCAAGAATTCATGATTATTCCAAATGGCGCACACGACGAAGCAACGGCGATTCGCATGGGCGCGGAAACATTCCACCATTTAAAAAAGATTTTGAAATCCGGCGGTCATTCGACCAATGTCGGCGACGAAGGCGGTTTTGCACCGAACTTTGATTCTTGCGCCGCGGCACTGGACGCAATTATCACCGCGATTTGTGATGCGGGCTATAAACCGGGCGACGAAATTTCAATTGGATTGGATGTTGCATCATCTGAATTTTATTCTGACGGCGTTTATAAATTCGAAGGCAAACAAATGTCATCTGACGACATGATAAAATTCTATGAAGATTTAATCGAAAAATATCCTATTATTTCTATCGAAGATGCCTTGGCGGAAGAAGATTGGGACGGGTGGAAAAAGCTTTCGGAAAAAATCGGTGGTAAATGTCAACTTGTCGGCGACGATTTGTTTGTCACAAATCCGATTCGCTTAAAGCGCGGAATCGAAAGCGACGTTGCAAACGCGATTCTTATCAAGGTAAATCAAATTGGTTCACTTACCGAAACACTGCGCGCGATAAAAATGGCACAGGACGCGAACTATGGCGTTGTGATTTCGCACCGCAGTGGTGAAACCGAAGATACAACGATTGCGGACCTTGCGGTTGCGACAAACGCGGGACAAATTAAAACCGGTTCAATGTCGCGCACGGACCGCATGGCAAAATATAATCAACTTTTGCGTATCGAAGAAGAATTGGGCAATAATGCAACATACGGAAAGTAAAACATGCACATTGGTGCGGAAAACATTTTGATAATAAAATACATTGTGGCAACGGTTGCGCTGGTCGTGATAATACTTGCGCCATCATACCTTGCCGCCAAAAATGACAAGGGGAAAATTGATGCTATGCGCATCCGCGTTGCATCATGGGTATTTGGCTGGACCGGCATTGGCTGGCTCCTCGCCCTATTCTGGGCGGTGAAAAAGTGAATTAGCGGAAACAGTTAGCAGTAACCCCGCCCTTGCGGCGGGGTTATCTGTTATCTGGAAATTTTTTCTATCATCGAATTTAGTAAATTCTACAGTGTGATGTTTAATGACGTGAAACATACAATTATTTAACGGAATTGAAAAGTTTTTTATGCATGTTGACCGTATCTCAAAAAGCTTCACCAATAACGGCTTCGGCAAAGTCCTCATATCCCAAAACATGCCCTGAACAACGTTGAGCGCACGAACTCTCACATGACAATGACACAAAAGTATAAGAGAAAATATACTCTCCTTCGTCTGGTTTTATCATTTTACAGTAACAATTGTTGCCGGATTCTCGTTCAACTGCATCTTTGCTTGCCGATTTATAAATAGTTCCGGCTAAACTACTACACGCCGAAATGCCATAAACCGAGTTTTTTCCATCCGACAACCCCCATTCACCAGGTTGGTTTACAATACATGTACCTGTATTCTGCGGACCAGAAGCATTGACATTGTAATAACATTTATCTGGAGTCCATTCTTCTTCATCTTCTCCTGATTGTTCATTTCCTCCTTCCAGGCTACCTTCTCCATCGGCGCGGGGTTTTTCTCTTTCATCACGTCTGCGTTGTTCTTCTTCGGCACGTTTGCGTTCTTCCTCGGCTTTTTCTGCTTTCTTTGTATTTATATCACTTATCTTTTCGTTCACGCGGTTCAGTTCGGATTGTTTGCTTGCCAATTCACTTTTTGATGCATCGATTTCATTCGACAATTTGTTGCTCTTACTTGCCTGCGCTATGTTTACACCGACACCAACCGCGGTCAAACCAATCGTCGATATTCCCGCAATCA
>JAZLCM010000044.1:0-5704 GCA_045614245.1 Candidatus Enterousia sp. | reverse complement strand
CCACTAACACTAACCACCAAAATATGCTATAATGCGTCCAAAGGGAGTGAAAAATGAAAGTAGCAATTATTGGTGTGGGAACGGTTGGTTCTGCGGTTGCAACGGCGGTAAAGAATACGGGGCTTGTTCACGAAATTGTTTTATTTGACCGCGACGCGGTACGCGCACGCGCCGCCGCCGAAGATTTGGGACATGCCGCAACCTTTGGTTTTGATGTTAAAATTTCTGCGGTGGCAAATTATCGTGGTATTCGTGGTTCAGACATAGTTATCATTGCCGCCGGTGCAAATCAAAAGCCCGGTCAAACACGCACTGATTTATTGCAAAATAATAAAGAGGTCATCAGTGATATTATTCCACGTGTGATGCCAAATGTCGATTCAAAGCGTGTGATTTTGATTATCGTGACTAATCCGCTGGATGTTATGGTTATGTTGGCGCAAAGTTTGTCAAAACTTCCGCCGGCGCGGGTCATTGGAACAGGCACCATGCTTGACAGCGCGCGTTTGCGCACGATACTTGCGCGCGGGCTTGATGTGTCGCCGCAATCGATTCATTCTTATGTCCTTGGCGAACATGGCGACACCAGTGTTATTGATTGGTCGGACATAACGGTCGGCGGATTATCAATCGAAGATTTTTGTCGTCAAATGAAAATCCCACTTTCTGTCACGACCCGCAATGCAATTGAAAGTCATGTTCGCAATGCAGCATATGAAATTATTCGCGGTCGTGGTGCGACATGGGACGGCATCGGCGCCGCAGTTGCAGACCTTTTGAAATGCATAATAAATGACGAGCATAGAATTTTGACGGTGTCCATAGTTGCAGGTACAGGCGCAAACGTATTGGCAATGTCTTTGCCACGCATTGTCGGTGCGAACGGCGTAGTTGCCACATTAAATCCGAAAATGTCGCCGGCGGAATCGGCGGCATTGCGCAAAAGTGGAAAAATAATTCAAAAGAATTTTTCACGTCTTTGATTAAAACGGAAAACATACCCGACTTTTGGCAAACATTCATATTACCGGCGCATTCTGCGTATGCTACAATTATTGTATACGGGGGGATAGCGGAATGACATTAGATATTGAATATGAAAGACTTTCAAATGGAAACGGATTTTGCGCAAAGTGTGATGGAAAAACAATCGGCGAAATAGATATTGTCTATGTCGGCGCGAACCGTTTAATTATAGAATCGACGCATATCGACCGCGCGTTCGAAAATACAGATGTTTGTAAAAACTTGGTGCGTTGCGTCGCAGATTTTGCGCGTAACAACCACCGAAAGATTTTATCACTTTGTCCGCGTGCGCAATCAATTTTCAACAGGTATGCCGAATTCGACGATGTGAGACTCATGAAACTTGCCGCATAAAAACTATTCGACATCTAAATTATCGATAACAAATTTCCAATCAATCAGATTTTCAAGAAAAGCGTCGACAAAATCTGCACGCCGATTTTGGTAATCAATGTAATATGCATGTTCCCACAAATCCAAAACTAATACAGGTTTTAACCCATGCACAATTGGTGTGTCCGCGTTTTTTGTTGAAATAATTTCGAACCTTTTATCATCTTTTTGCACAACCCAAACCCATCCGGAACCAAAGACTTCATTTGCGACCGCTTTGAATTTTTCTTTGAATTCCGCGACACCGCCGAACGCATCGGATATTAAATCTGGGATTAAAGTATTCCCGCGCCCCAAACAATTAAAAAAGAATTCATGATTAAAAATTTGCGCCGCATTGTTGAAAATTTTTGTCGCCGAATTATCCTTGGCCGATGTCAAAATAATTTCACGCAAATCCATGTCTGCGTATTTTGTATCTGCGATAAGTTTATTCAAATTTGCAATGTATGTACCAAGGTGCTTTCCATGGTGCAAACGAACTGTTTCGATTGACATGTATGGAACAAGGTCTGATTCACGAAACGGCAATGGGTATTCATTAAGGTTGAACATTTTATTTTCCTTTTTTTGCTATTTTTACAAATTTTCAAAAAATTCACCACAGGAAAAAATAGTTCGTTTTGTGTTAAAAAAAACTTGCACTGGGCGCACAGATATTTCTATAATCGCTATATAAAATTTAAAAGGAGAAAAGATGAAATACGCAAATTTATTCGGCGCTTTGGCGGGCGCAATGTTTGTTGGTAATGCTTTGGCGGCGGACATAACGATTTACTATTCGCCGACTTGCCCACATTGTCATCATGCGCGCGAATTTATTTCACAAACATTGGTTTACGAATATCCAAATTTGAATGTCACGACGGTAAATGTAATGGAGTCCGCAAATCGTGATGAATTTTTGGCAACACTTAAAAAGTGCGAATATGAATCGGGTGGCGTACCGGTGATGGTCGTTGGCGAAAAATGTTTCCAAGGTTATGCGGGGTCTATGAACGATTCAATTCGTGCCGCCATAGAGGTTGATATGGACGACATGGCAAAGGCGACCGCCGCACAAAATAAAAAGGCGATGGAATCCGATGCAAACGCTTTCCGTTCCGCGAACGCGAACCGTGCGTCGGCAATTGTTGAACGCGTCGTTGAAAAATCGGACGCAAAAAAAAACTAAATAAATCGAACGGGAATTGGTTCTATTACGGAATTTTGGCGGTTTTGGTTGTGGGATTGGTTTTCGTTCTTGGGCGCAAGAAAAAATAAATAACGGGATTACACTATGTTTAATTTGACCGGACTTGATTATGCATATGTTGGTATATTGCTTGCATCGACTGTGTGGGCAACGATACGTGGCGGAATTTATGAAACTATCGCAACGTTGTCTTGGGTTTTGGCGGCGATAACCGCGCGGTTCGTGTCACCGATGCTTGACCGGTTGCTCCAGGGCTGGTTCGGTTTGCCTGAATCAACGGTTGGTACATTGGTTGCATCGTATTTCATTGTGTTTTTTGTTATATTGCTGATTGCCGGGTTCTTTAATCAAAAACTGCGTGATCGCATTCAGGCAAGTATGATGAGTGTGACCGACCATACATTGGGTGTGATTTTTGGAATCGTTCGTGGCATTATCGTTATGGGCGTGTTCTATTGGGTTGCATTGTGGTATTTTTCCGATACACCGCGTATTCCGGCATGGTTGTCCGATGCGCGCACCCGTCCAATTATGCAGGTAACGGCATTAAAGTTGGATGAATGGTTTATCCCGGGCACAACAAGTAAATTGTTGCTGCGTGATATTGAAGGTTCACGTGAGGCACAAAGGATATACGACAACCTTATCAATCCGCGTGTGGTCGATAATTCTGTGAAGTCCGCCGATGACGAACAGGCAACCGGCGAAGGGACAGGTTATAAAAATTCTGAACGTGGCGCGTTGGAAAATCAGTTGTTGCAAATCGAAAATGTTGCAAACGCGGTGGAACGTCGCGAACGCGAAACACAGAAAAACAAATAATGATTAAAGATAAAATCCTCTGCCCGGCGCGGCACTGAAATCTAAGGATTACCAAGGGATGAAATTGATCACCTTTCAAACAAGAGAAGCCTTAAATACATTACAAAATACGGGAATATTGACTGCTGGTGTCCCTTATATTGATTTACAAAAATACGGTGTTCCTTATGATTGGATGGTTAATGAAATGAAAAATAAAAATATCTGTCCTCAAAATAAAGAGCGATATCCACTGTGGGCATGGGCAAAATGCGGGGCATCAATAGCTCCTAGAAAGAGAAAAAATATCACAGGTGAAATACAAAATGTGGTCAAAATCGTTTTTGAAAAAACGGATAAAGACATTCTTCTTTCTGATTATATGGCTTATTCATTTTTATTAAGCGGGCATATTGTTCCGCGAAATCAACAAGAATATAAGAATTTTTTAGATAATATGGAAAAACAAAACATATCTTTGGAAGAATTAAAGGATTTTGTACGTTCAAAACATGTCAAACAAAATACTATCAAACAATTCTCTGAAATACAGAAAACATGGAAACGTATTTTTGATTTAAAATCTGGGGTGTATCAAGTTTGTGTTTGGAATATAAAAATGTCAGAAATTTTAAAAATAGAAATTTTAAATGATACAAACTATATATATGGTGCCATGAATACAAAGCGCTTGGATGGCTCTCGACCGGATTGGAAGAAAAAGTATCTTCAATTTTTACCGGCTGAATAAAAATGAAACCACCTGCTTGACACTTTGACTGACACTTTTGATTTCTAAATTATAAAAAAAAAGAAAAAACCGACGATAGTGTCGATTTTCTAATGTTTTTAATTCTGGTGCCAGTTGTCGGACTTGAACCAACGACCCTCTGATTACAAATCAGATGCTCTACCAACTGAGCTAAACTGGCAATGCCCAACAATTATACATATTACACATGGTAAAGCAAGAAAAATTTTCAAAATTATCTTGAAAACTGCACATTGTAGTTTAGTATTAAACACATGATGAAATTACCGGAACTTTTGGCGCCGGCGGGAACGTTGGATGCGTTTAAAACCGCGATTCTGTACGGGGCGGATGCGATTTATGCCGGTCTGCCCGGTTTTTCAATGCGGGCGCGCGCAAAAATCACGACTGACGAAGTCCGCACAGGCATAGAACTTGCGCATGCCTCGGGCAAAAAGGTTTATTTGGCGTTCAACCTTTTTGCGCACGACGGTGAATACACAAATATGCCACGTGTTTCGGAAACCATTCGTTATTTGAAACCAGATGCACTTATCGTGTCTGATCCCGGGGTTTTGATGTGGGCGAAAGAAAATCATCCCGATATGCCGATTCATATTTCGACCCAGGCAAACATTTGTTCCGCGCAATCGGTAAAGTTTTGGCAAAACGCCGGTGCATCGCTGTGCGTGCTTGCGCGCGAAGTTTCGCACAAAGAATTTGTATCAATCCGTCGTGCGTGTCCCGACATTAAACTTGAAATTTTTGTACATGGTGCGATGTGCATGGCGTATTCGGGGCGTTGCCTACTTTCGAATTTTATCACGGGCCGTCCGGCGAATCGCGGTGCGTGTGCGCAACTGTGTCGGTGGAAGTATGATGTTATTCTTCGCGAATGCGAAAGCGGAATTGAAATGCCGATTACCGAAGACGAACGTGGCGCATACATTATGAATTCGCGCGATTTATGTTTAATGCCGCGTTTGCAAGAGATTATTGAATCTGCACCGGATTCGTTAAAAATCGAAGGTCGCAACCGCAGTGAATATTATGTAGGGTCGGTCGTTCATGCGTATCGTGCGGCGTTGGACGATTATGCGCGCGACCCGGAAAACTTTGACCCGACAAAGTATATGGGCATGTTAAATGTGTTGGAATCGCGCGGATATACAACGGCGTTCTTTGATGGGCCGGTTCCGCCGGACGCGCACAATTATGATTCTGCGCGGTCGGTGTCGGAATATCATGCGGCGGGCGTGATTACCAATAAAACCGATTCGGAAATTGTACTTGAATTGCGTAATGAAATAAAGGCGGGTGATGAAATAACATTTGTTATTCCGCATGAAACAGATGGTCTTTGCGTGCGCGTCAATCAAATCATCAATGCCAAGGATAATTCAGTATCACCCAAAATGGCGGCGGGTCAGCACAACGCAATAAAAATTCCGCGTGATTGGGTGGATGCGGAAAATTTTGATAAACTGGCGCCATTTATCTTGGCATACAAACATAAATAGCCTTTAGCGATGTGATTG
>JAZLCM010000043.1:0-4406 GCA_045614245.1 Candidatus Enterousia sp. | reverse complement strand
GTTCGCAAGGTCATCAACACCCGCCGCAATTTTATCAGTATTGAAAATAATATCTTTTGCCATAATTTTTCCCCTTTTTATTATTTGATTATGCCCAATATGTCGGATTCTTTGACAAGAACATATTCCGCACCGTCAATTTTAACCTCGTTTGCGGAAGATGCCCATTTCGCAACCAAAACGATGTCTTTGGGTTTAACAGTCATTGTTGTTCGCGTACCGTTTTGGAATTCGCCGTCGCCCACCGCGATAACTTCGCCACGTGCAGGCTTTTCCCGCGCGGTATCCGGAATAATAATTCCGCCGGCGGTTTTGTTGTCTTCGTCAATTCGCTTGATTAGCACATAGTTATTTAATGGTTTAAACATAAAACGCTCCTTTTGTTATTTCCTGTGCTGTTTCGATGCAAAAAATATAGTGATGAAAAAACGCGTTTCAAGGGCCCGGGGAAATGAATCTTGGTAATTTTAATCCCTTGCCTTTGGTTTGAAATCGGGTTATGATTGGGCGATATAAAAAATATAAGGGGATTAAGATATGGCAAATTTGATTGTTGATGGTAACTGGGCGGCGGCGGATGTTGCGTATCGCTGTGTTGATTTTGCGGCGATTTATCCAATTACACCAAGCAGTGCTATGGGCGAATTGTCGGATGAATGGTCTTTTCAGCATAAAAAGAATATATGGGGTGCAATCCCGCAAATCATTGAAATGGAATCCGAAGGTGGTGCGGCGGGCGCAATGCATGGTGCGCTTCAGATGGGGACATTGGCGACGACCTTTACCGCGTCCCAAGGTCTGCTCTTGATGATTCCAAATATGTATAAAATTGCGGGCGAACAGACGCCTTTTGTTATGCACGTTGCGGCGCGCGCACTTGCCACGCATGCATTGTCGATTTTTGGCGACCACAGTGATGTTATGTCGGTGCGTTCGACGGGGTTTGCGTTATTATCTTCGCATAATGTGCAACAGGCGCATGATTTGGCGGCGATTGCGCATGCGGCGACAATCCGCGCGCGCGTGCCGTTTTTACATTTCTTTGACGGTTTCCGCACAAGTCACGAAGAATCGCGTCTGAATCGTATCGATGATGATGTCTTGCGCAAAATGATCCCCGAAGATTTGGTCGCAAAATATCATGCGATGGGAATGAATCCGGATAACCCAAAGGTTCGTGGAACGGCGCAAAATCCCGACGTTTATTTCCAAGGACGCGAAGCCGCAAATGAACTTTACGCCGCGACACCAAAGATTGTGGCGGATTGTATGGATGAATTCGCACGTCTTACGGGGCGGAAATACGGACTGGTCGAATATGTCGGTGATAAAAAGGCGGAAAATGTAATTGTTGCGATGGGGTCGGCATGCGAAACTATCGAAGAAACAATCGCGCATTTGCCGGCGGGTTTGGGATTGGTAAAAATCCATCTTTATCGGCCGTTCCCGGTTGATGCGTTCTTGGCGGCGTTGCCAAAGACGGTTAAACAGATTGCTGTTCTGGATCGGACCAAGGAACCGGGTGCGGTTGGGGAACCACTTTATATCGATGTTAAATCGGTTGTCGGCGATAGGGCGCGTGTGTTCGGTGGGCGATATGGTTTGGGATCCAAAGAATTCAAGCCTCGCGATGTTGCCGCCGTATTTGAAAATATGAAGCGTGGAACATTGCATCATAATTTTACGGTTGGAATTGATGATGACTTGACGGGACTGTCGCTTAAAACCGACCCGGCGTTTTCGGTCGAAGACCCAAATTTCAAGACCGCGATTTTGTATGGTATCGGCAGTGATGGAACGGTTGGCGCGGTGAAAAACATTGTAAAAATCGTTGGGGAAAATTCGGATTTATATCCGCAATCTTATGCGGTGTACGATTCGAAAAAGTCCGGCGGGCTTACCGCGTCGCATATTCGGTTTTCGGATAAACCTATTCAAAGTCAATATTTGGTTGAAGTTGCGGATTTTATCAGTGTTTCAAACTTTATGATTGCGCAAAGGTTTGATGTGTTTCGTGGCCTGCGTGCCGGTGGAACGGTTATGATAAATACATCGATGGCGCCGGATGTTGCGTTTGCGAACTTGCCACGTGAAACCCAGGAACATTTGATGCGTATTCGTGCAAATGTATATTTCTTGGACGCAAATGGCGCGGCGGCGGAACTTGGGTTGGGTAATCGAATCAATACCTTTATAATGCTGAATTTCTTTAACTTGACGCGGGTTATTGACCCCGCGGTTGCCGCAAAATCCGCCAAGACCGCGATTGAAAAAACATACAAGAAAAAGGGTATGGATGTAGTGGAAGCCAACTGGGCGGCGGTGGATCGGGCGGCGGATTACCTAAGGCATTTTGATATGCCTTCGTCGGTGTCGAATTTTGCACCGGACTTTGTGCCGGCAATGACCGCTGATGCGCCGACCGTGATTGCGGGAACACTTGGCGAAATGGCGGCGGGGCGGGGCGATACACTTCCGGTGTCGCGGTTTCGCGTTGGGGGTGATTTCGGTGCGGGTCAATATCCGGTTGGAACATCAAAGTATGAAAAGCGTGCGGTTGCATCGCGCGTTGCAAAGTGCGATTTGGAAAAATGTATTCAGTGCGGAAAATGTTCTATGCTGTGCCCGCATGCGGCGATTCGGATCAAGGCGTTGACCGCGGACCAGGTAAAATCTGCGCGTGCGCGTGGCATTACCGTTGTGCCGATGAAAACGCCGGAACTGGGTGCAGATATGTACTTCACAATTGCGATTTCGCCGGCGGATTGTACGGGCTGTGGTTTGTGCGTAAAAAATTGTCCGGTGGGTGCTCTTGCCATGGTGGATGCAAACACCGATGACCAAAAGGTTTTTGATACGGTGGTAAAGTTGCCGGATACGCCACGCGAAAAATTAAACCTGAATTTGCCAAAACATATTGAATTGTTGCCACATTATTTTGAATTCCCGGGTGCATGTGCGGGCTGTGGTGAAACGCCGTATATCAAAATGATGGCGCATTTGTTCGGCGACCATATGGTTGTTGCGAATGCGACCGGTTGTTCTTCGATTTATGGCGCGAATTTGCCGACAACACCATGGACATGCGACACAAATGGGCGTGGGCCGGCGTGGTCTAATTCTTTGTTCGAAGATAATGCGGAATACGGTTTGGGCATGCGTGTCGCATTGAATCAACGGCGCGACATGTTGCGCGGGTTGCTGTTCGAACTGGGGATTCCAAATGTCGAAGAAATGTTCGCCGAAACAGATATAAATGCCCAACGCAAGATAAAAGATGAATTGGCGAAAAAATTAAAGAAAATTGATTCGCCGGATGCAAGGCTTGCGGAAAGTATGCTTGGCGACATTGTGCAAAAATCTGTGTGGATTGTGGGTGGTGACGGTTGGGCGTACGATATTGGATACGGCGGCTTGGACCATGTTTTGCATAGTGGTGAAAATGTGAATATCTTGGTTCTTGATACCGAAGGTTATTCGAACACCGGCGGGCAACAGTCCAAGGCGACGCCTTTCGGCGCAAGTATGAAATTCGCAATTGGCGGCAAAAATCACGCAAAGAAAGATTTGGGTATGATTGCGATGATGTCGGGCGCGTATGTTGCGCAAATTGCACTGGGGGCGAATCCGGTTCAGGCAATAAAGGCGTTTCGTGAAGCGGAAAGTTTTAACGGTCCATCAATAATACTTGCATACGCTCCGTGTATTGCGCATGGGTTTGCACTGCAAAATGGGCCGGAACATCAAACGCAAATGGTAAAGACTGGCGCGTGGCCGTTGTATAGGTTTGACCCGCGACTTATTATCGAAGGGCATAACCCGTTGATGATGGATTCAAATGTTGATGATTTGGCACCACTGGAAGATTTCCTTAAATCCGAAACACGGTTTGGTGCGGCGCGTGCGGCGAATCCGGACTTTGATAAATTGGTCGAATATGCCAAGGAAAATAATGCATACAGAACGCAACTTAAAAAATACATCGCGCATTTCGCAATGATGCAGGCGAATACGGTCAAAGAAAACGGGGAGGGGTAAGTATGAAAAAAATAATTTTGATTTTGTGTTGTGTTTTAATGGCGGGGTGCACTTTTCAAACAAAGCATCGTGGGTATGTGTTCCCAAATGATTTGGAAACCCAAATTGCAACAATAAAAACAACGAATCAGTTGGAAGATTTGATCGGTTCGCCCCAGGTGAAAACCGTCTATGGGGATACTGTTTGGATTTATTTCGGCGAAGATGAAAATTATCATGGGCCGTTCCCACTTACCTATGATAACAAGACGATTTTGCTTGCGTGGGTAAATGGCGGGCGTGTGATGAAGACGCAGATTTTGCATGACGATGATTTGCCGGATGTTTGTATCGATTCTGATGAAACGGAAATTCCGGCGGCGATTGAA
>JAZLCM010000042.1:0-1929 GCA_045614245.1 Candidatus Enterousia sp. | reverse complement strand
GCCTGCAAAAAAGCACGACTATATCCGCCGGCGCCAAATGTTGCATCCAAAACCCGTGCATTCGCGATATCACCAACGGCACACATCACAGACTCCAACAATACAGGAATATGCTTTATCATTCTATATCCACCTTTATCCCCAGCCCCGAAAAATCCGTCACAGTATTTTTACCAAGTTCGACCCCACCACCAATCGCAAGCGTTGTCTTTTTATCCCCAGAATACAGGTTCAACACAACCTTGGTCCGCCCGGGTGCCAATGTTGCGAGTGCCTTTTTTATATCAACCAATACATTTTTATTACGAATATCAAGTGTAATTTTCTTTGCTATCTGTGCCACCCAACCGGCAAGCGGTATTATCGAATCAACAAAAACCGAAACCCGGTCATCTTTGTTTGATAACCGCCCACAAAGCACAACCGCACTTTCGGTTGCAACAATCGGCATTAATGTCGACACCGCATCCCCAAATGCAATTGCATCGATATTGCCACCGCTGTCTGATGCGTTTATCGTCAACATGTCTTTGCCAGCCTTGGTTTTCCGATGAGAATAAGATGCAATATTTGCGGCAATTTTTACATTTGCCCGATCCGGCAATTCCGAAAGTTTTGAACTTGTCACCAAATGTTCGCGTTCTATTAAATGTTTATATTGGTCCAATGGATGCGCCGATATATAAAATCCCAAAGCCGACAATTCATTTTCCAATTTTTGACCAAAACTCCACGGTGCCGTTTTCACAAGATTCCTGGCAAGCCTGTCTTCGGCGACATCGTCTTCAACCGTATTTGCAAACAAAGATAAAGTATTAGCAGCTTCTTTTGCCTTTGATGCATACGACAAAATTGCATCAGCATTCATAAAGATTTCTGCCCGATTTGGATTTATTGAATCCAAAACGCCGACCTTGGCAAACGCTTCTAGAATACGTTTGTTCATTATCGGCGCACAACGTTTTGCAAAGTCTGTTATATTTTTAAATGGCCCCTTGGCGCGTTCCGCAATAATCGCGTCTGTCGCCGCAACACCAACCCCCTTAATCGCCGCCAACGCATAAACAATTTTTCCATCTACAACGGTAAACAAAGATTCACTTTTATTTATATCCGGTGGAACAATATCAATTCCAAAATTAGATTTCGCATCATCAACAAATAACGCTAGCTGGTCTGTATCGTTCATATTACTTGACATAGACGCTGCTAAAAATTCCGGTGTATAATGCGCCTTTAAATACGCACACTGATTTGCAACAATAGAATAGGCGATAGCATGCGACTTATTAAATGCATATTTTGCAAACTCTTTGAATTTTTCCCACAAATCCTTTGCTGTCACTTCATCCAAAGTCCCTTCTTTTTTGCAACCCTCTAAAAACTTGACCTCTAACTTGGCCAATAATTCAAGTTTCTTTTTACCCATTGCCTTGCGCACCGTATCGGATTCACCACGCGTAAAGCCCGCAAGTGCCCGCGTTAATTGCATAACCTGTTCTTGATAGACAATAATGCCATAAGTTTCCTTTAATATCGGTTCTGCCTTTGGATGAACATATTTTATTTCTTCTTCGCCATGCATACGGGCAATAAATTGTGGAATAAACGCAATAGGTCCCGGCCGATTCAGCGCGTTCAACGCGGATATTTCCAAAAAATTCGTTGGATGCATTTTACGTAAAGTTTGCTGAACAAATGGCGCATCAAATTGGAATATACCTTCGGTCATGCCCGATTGCCAAAGTTCCAAAGTCTTTTTATCATCTGTGGGAATTTCGTCAAGTATCACATTGACACGACGCGTTTTTTGAATAAGTTTTATTGCGTATTTTAACACAACTAATGTTTCTAAACCCAAGAAATCGAATTTGATTAAACCCGCCGATTCCAAATAATGACCATCAAACTGACATGACGGCAACGGGT
>JAZLCM010000041.1:0-3775 GCA_045614245.1 Candidatus Enterousia sp. | reverse complement strand
ATCCATTTAGGAATGTTGTTGCCAAAATTCCATCTGGCTCGGTTTCATTAAGGTGGTTTAATAAATTTTCGGCACGTGACATATAATTTGAAACATTGCGTTTTACATTTGCGTCAAGTTTGATTGCGCGTCGTAATTTTTCCATAACAAATGGATTTGCAGCGTATTCGTCTAAAAGTCCACCCAATGTTCGCCACAATGGATGTTCAGATGTGTTGCGTGGCATTATATCCAGTGTTGCAAGTATTGGAATAAGGTTTTGCAACAAATCTTGGTATATCATTTCGGCGTGTTCCGCCACCGCATTTGTTGCGGATTTATTTCTTAATGTGGTTTGTATTTTTACAATTATGTCGCAAGTGCGTGAAATGTTCCTTTCCAATATGCCAATATGTCGATTTGCAATCGCAGACATTATAATTGATGTCAAACATACGACAAATAAAACCGCAAAACATATTGATATTAGCACAGAATCCATTTTTCCACCTTTGTTGTTATAAATAAAGTATAACACACTTTTTCCGATTCGCTTGGGTTTATATAAAATAAATTTAAAAACCTTGCCCAAATGTGTTTTTAGGTCTTGCACAGATTCGGTCAAATTGTTATAATGAACAATATAAGAAAGGAAAATTCAAAGGAAAGGAAGGTTTCATGTTTCGCAAAATTCTAATTGCTGCAATGCTTGCAACCGCCGCAGGGTATTGTTTCGCGGCGCACGCACTTGAACAGGTGGTCACATCCGAAGTGTTTTATACCGAGGAACGTGATGATAGTGAGCAATCAAATTATGTTCAACAAAATAACGATTATTATGTTGAACAGCGTCCGCAGACTTACCAGGTTCAATACCAAGAACCGTATCAAGAATATCAATATGAACAGGTACAATATCAACAGCCTGTGATGCCGGTAAATATACCTGCGTGGCCAATTGGATCCGAAGCGGACACGACTGTTTCTTGTGCCGAAGGTGTTTGTTCCAAAAAGGCACAGTCTGATAACATTCGCATTGTGTCGAAAATCGGTTCGGATTTAGTTGTGGAAAATAATTTTAATATGGGTGTTCGTGGTGCGCGTGACGGTTCGGGCTGGTCCGGGGGTGCGAATATGATACATGGCATGCCGATACCGACTGGGTTCGATAGTGAATGTGCCAATGGTGCGGAAATGCCGTTGTTGCAACGTGAAGTTTTAGAAGATGATGGCGGAAATGTTTTGGCGGTTTCGCGCAGTGGGCGTAAAAAATGTGTTCGCTATGCAGATGGCTATGACGCGTATTTGGCGCGTAATGGTTTGGTTGAAACAACGGTAAATGGCGATGTCGTGACGGGCGGTGGTGTGATAACTGTAAACGGTGATGGTGTCGTTAGTGTTGTGAATGATATAACCCCGGGGCAAGATACAATAATTGTTTCGGGTGATGCCCAAACGATTATTTCGGGGGGGACGGAAATTGCGGTTGATTTGTCGGCGGACGCTGAACCGTCGGTTGCATTACAAGACCAAGTTCGTTCGTGGGTCGTGGCAAGTGGTCAAACATTGCGTGAAGTTTTGCAATCTTGGTGTGACAAAGAAGGTTGGGATTTGGTGTGGACAACATCGCGCGAATATCCAATAGAGGCAAGCGCCGTATTCAAGGGCCGTTTTGTTGATGTTGCGTCGGCGGTTGTTCGTAATTTTGGTCGTGCAATACCTGTGCCATATGCCAAGTTTTACAAAGGAAATCGTGTTTTGGTAATATCTACGACCGAAGAATAATAAAAAGATGGTAGGAGATTTATAATGATAAAGGCGTTTAAATTTTTTGTTGCACTTTTGATTTTTGTCGTGGCGTCGGGGTGTGCGATGCGTAATTCGGCAAAGGTTGCATCAACCGTTGATAAAGATTTTGTAAATGTTTATGACGCCTTTGAAATGGCGAAAAACCCGCGTGCCAAGGTCACAAGCAGTGATACCGTTTCTATGTCCGAAGGTGTTTGGCTTGGTGGGAAATCTACATTGGTAGAACATAAAAATAACTTGCCAAAGCAATTTGAAACCGATACTGGGGTTACGATTTTGCTGAACGAACCTGTTACATTACAGGTCTTGGCGAATAATATAAATTCAATTACTCATATCCCGGTTAAGATAGATAGTCAAATCGCGGCGGAAAAATTAAAGAAAACAATGAATGTTGCATATACCGGAAAATTGTCGGGTTTGCTGTCCCAGGTCGCAACTGATTTAGATTTGCTTTGGTACTATGATAAAACCGCGATTGTGTTCTATGAAACGGAAACCAAGACATTTACTTTGTATGCGCTTGGGACCGATGTGTCGTATCAATCTTCGGTACAGACGGACGACGGAAACCAAGTTTATTTGGAAACGACATTAAAAGAATGGGACGAAGTTGAAAGTACGATTTCTTCGATTATTGGCAAGTCGGACAATGCGAACTTTACGGTTTCGCGCAGTTTGGGAACTATAACTGTTACCGCACCGCCGTCGGTGTTGGCGCGTGTTGGTGATTATATCGCACGGCAAAACAGACGGCTTTCGCAACTTATCACGATTGATGTCAAGGTATTACAGGTTTCAATTGCGAATGATTCTGCGTTCGGGTTGAATTTGGCGGCGGCGATAAATTCTGCAACTGGACTTAACATTGTCGCGAATCCAAAGAATAACCTTGCTTCGCCAGAGGCCAGTGCGATAAACATCGCGGTTTTGTCCAATGAATTGTCGGGTATGACGGGTGCAACGCACTTGGAAAATGGGGCAACGGTTTCGGGCGCGTATACTAATGACCAAATAAATAATGGTTCGCTTTCCGGACTTGCGGGCAGTACGGCATTGATTCAGGCACTTGCAAAACAGGGCAAGGTTTCGTTGGTGACAAATGTTGGTGTGACCACGCGTAATAACCGTGTTGCGCCGGTGAATAATACCAAAAGCACCGGGTATATTAAACGGTTCGAATCGCGTAACTTTACGACCGTCGAATCCAGTACTGTTGACCAAGATAGTTTGGAAACCGGATTTTCAATGCAACTTTTGCCGAATATATTGGAAAACGGAAAAATCTTGTTGTTGTTCCGTATGTCGGTTCGCGAATTGTTAAAGATGTCAAGCCAAACGATTGGCGAAGTGACTTTGCAATTGCCAGAGGTTGAAGAACGCAGTTTCATGCAGGAAGTTATTATGGAATCTGGGCAAATGTTGGTTGTGTCCGGGTTTGAAAAGCAAACGAATAATGATACGCGATATGGTCTTGGGGATCCGGACTTTATGTTGTTGTCTGGTTCGCGTGAAACCCAGTCAACCCGCGATGTGTTGGTCGTGATTTTAACACCGCAAGTGTTGGTTAGTCCGATGGATGCGGAACGCACGATACAGCAACACTGGGGCGCACCACTCAATTAAGAAACGGACCGCCGTTTGGCGGTCTTTTTTTTATTACGAATAAACGGCGTGCAGAAATGCACGCCAAATTTTTATATGTCGGAAAGCATTATGCCAATTTCGCGGCGGCGCGTGTTAAACGCGATACCTTACGCGAAGCGCGTTTCTTTGGCATTGTTTTGCCGGCGGTCTTCATCATTTTGCTTTCGGCATTGCGCACCGCGGCGACCGCGGCGGCTTTATCGCCGGCGGCAATTGCCGCGACGGCTTTTTTATTTTCGGTTTTAACGGCACTGCGACGTGCGGTGTTTACCGCGTTTTTCTTTGCAGTAACCAAGATTCTTTTTTTAGATGATTTGTGGTTTGCCACTTTATTTTCCTT